>NZ_PNCP01000388.1:0-247 GCF_005886115.1 Pseudoalteromonas sp. S4492 | reverse complement strand
CCGGATAAAGCTGGATGGCAGGGAGCTCAGCAACTGGTCCCGTCGCTCCAGAAACGATGCGCCTGAATACACCTTTCTGTTTCCGGACACGGACAGCAATTGCTCTCACCACAGGGTGCAACTGACCAGCTGGAATATAGTGGGTGCCGGGTGCAAGTCAACGTCAGTGGCAGTCAGAGCACCGGTTAATATCTGCATACCGTCGCCTGTTGTGCTGAATCCGCAGTGTTACTTCTGGACGTTTCCG
>NZ_PNCP01000387.1:0-227 GCF_005886115.1 Pseudoalteromonas sp. S4492 | reverse complement strand
TTAAGGACGATTTTACTGATTCTGGCCCTGCCGCTGCAGGTTACGGCTGGAGAAATTACCCAGGAAATGATGAATGTAGCTGCCACAGCCCATGCTATGAGCGTTTCCGGTTTGTATTCGATGAACGCTGAGGGAGCAGGTAATGCTGCTTTTTACGAGCAGTTGAAAGCTGTGGGTGCCGTCAGTGACGATCACATTCTGGACCCGGCCTTTGCAGAAGCTTATGA
>NZ_PNCP01000386.1:0-314 GCF_005886115.1 Pseudoalteromonas sp. S4492 | reverse complement strand
CCTGTGACCAGCGAGCACCATTACCGAATCGGTTCAGGTTCGTTCATTCTTGATCATTTTCTGATTCAGGCCCTGATTGATCTAAAGCAGATTGCACCGGGTATCAGTTGTACTGTGTCGCTTCCTGATGAGGGGACGATTTATTCCATGGAGTCCGGTGAGCTGGATTTTGGGGTTATTGTGACCTTGCCAGATACGACCGAGAGCCTCTGCAAGGAGGTGATCACGACTGCGTCGTTTAATGTTCTGATGCGAAAAGGTCACCCAATGAGTGGGCGGGAAACACTGGATCTGACTGAAATGGATCAGTATCC
>NZ_PNCP01000385.1:0-353 GCF_005886115.1 Pseudoalteromonas sp. S4492 | reverse complement strand
TAGCCGACTGGTTAAAAATGTTTTCCTGATTCAACGGGTTTACCGCTTCTACTGCGTCGCCTGCCTTGCTGCTCAGGTACCAGAGCCCCGCCGCCCCGACACCCAACAAGACAAAAAACTGCTTGTTATTCACGATACTCACGCCAGCGCGACCCCTGCATTTATGGTGTCCATGGTGTAAGGCTGCCGTCCGTTTTCATGGAGAATAATGGCGGCGATTAACTCCGGGTACTCCTGACGACTGATTCGGGTTTCCGGTTCGACCCCCAGCTTGCTGGCGACACTGTTAATGTAAGCCGTCGTGTTGTTTTCGTGCGGCGGTGCCCAGGTGTTAATAATTTCACCCACGGTAT
>NZ_PNCP01000384.1:0-283 GCF_005886115.1 Pseudoalteromonas sp. S4492 | reverse complement strand
AAGGCGAGTGCAGTTCATTAGGTAACAGACATCGAAACCCTAACTCATTCATACCCTGAACCAGCAGACTCTGATTGCTTGAATAGCGCTTATAGCGGGCCGCAATCCCTCCTTCTTCATCCAGCTCTGCCAGAGCCTGATGAAAAGCCCTCACGGTATGGGTTGGAGAAGTAAAACGCCACTTGCCCTTATTCTTTTCCATACATTGCCACTGATCATACAGATCCAGAGACAGTGAGCGGGCCTGCCCCTGGCATTGGGACAAAACACTTCGGCGAGCTAT
>NZ_PNCP01000383.1:0-290 GCF_005886115.1 Pseudoalteromonas sp. S4492 | reverse complement strand
CCATCCTGAACAGAATCAGGAATCACTGGAACACGCTCATGGGACTTTTCTCATTCTCCATAAGCCATACCGCGATCTAAAGGGCATTTTTAGTCTGATCGTCAGGGTTTGACAGCACCGACGATCAATGGTTCTTTAATGGCCAGCAAAAAAGAAAAGAAGAATATGAAGCCGTTACGAATGACGACAGCGGGTGCCAGCAGCGCTGGCATAAAAGCAGAAAACCAGGACGCCTGGGTGGCCGAAGTGCCCGACAACACCAGCGTTATGAACTATAAAGGCGCTGTTCT
>NZ_PNCP01000382.1:0-226 GCF_005886115.1 Pseudoalteromonas sp. S4492 | reverse complement strand
CGCAGCCGCTCCTGCCAGCTGGCCAAGTCCTGGGGGCTGTCGTAGTACTGGAGGAACTCACGTTCAAATCGCTCAAGAATCTGCTCCGCGCGATCTGCTCCCTGATTTTGAGAGGAAAAAATAGTGAGGCTAAGGCAAATAAGGAAGCCGACAACAAAATGGAGGATACGCAACACTTTTATCTCTCTTATTTTTGTGAGTGGATCTCGTAATGATCAGTCTCGAT
>NZ_PNCP01000381.1:0-423 GCF_005886115.1 Pseudoalteromonas sp. S4492 | reverse complement strand
TAAAGGCCCCAGAGATTCTGGCCAGACCTTCTGTAGCCCTTCAATATCGAGCTCTGGGCGCTCAATGGCCCATTCCCATTCGCCTCGGCGGGTCAGCCCGTTAACGCTTTCACCCTTGGTTTTCAGAGTCTGAAAATACTGACCATTTTTCTCTCTGATGCGCAGAGCAACCCGTGCCTGATTCAGCTTTCGGGAGGCTGTATCAAAGTAGGTATTTCCCAAATGAAAAGTTTCTGGTGCCGAGCTGGCGAACTTTTTCCAGAAAGGAAGTGTCTTAAGGGCTTGTATCTGCGCCTTTGGCAGAGACAGCTTTAACTCTGTTTCAGTACTCATGGGTTAGCTGACCGACGGCTAAAAAGCTCATTTTACCTGCAAGCTGAAGGGTTTGTTATGGCAAATGAGCACCTGAATCTCCCTCGCATT
>NZ_PNCP01000380.1:0-434 GCF_005886115.1 Pseudoalteromonas sp. S4492 | reverse complement strand
GTCATGATGCAATCCACTAACAGCGATGGGAGAAGGCGAAAGAATACCCTGATTGTTCATCTACGGCACCAAGCCGTTATAATTCAGCTTTTTGGAACGAACAGGTTAATCCCATGCTGACTCAAACCATGGTCGACAAGCTTAACGATCAGATCAATCTTGAGTTTTACTCCTCCAATCTTTATCTGCAGATGGCTTCCTGGTGCGAAGCTCAGGGTCTGGATGGCTGTAATGCGTTTCTGCGCCGCCATGCCCAGGAAGAAATGGAACATATGCTGAAGCTGTTTAACTACGTCAACGAGACAGGTGCAATGGCGGTGATTGGTGCTATCAATGCCCCTCCCCACCGATATGAGACAGTAAGAGATATCTTTCAGTGCACTTATGAGCATGAGCGCACAGTGACTCGCTGCATCAATGAACTGGCACACACG
>NZ_PNCP01000379.1:0-259 GCF_005886115.1 Pseudoalteromonas sp. S4492 | reverse complement strand
ATTTACCCTGATGGGGCCTGAGAAAGTCCAGTACATGGACGTTTCCACCAAGCAGGTAGTATCCGTTGCGGCATCCCTGATTCCATTCCTTGAGCACGACGATGCTAACCGTGCCTTGATGGGATCGAACATGCAGCGTCAGGCTGTTCCAACCCTGCGTGCCGATAAGCCTCTGGTAGGTACCGGCATGGAGCGTAACGTAGCGTCCGACTCCGGCGTCTGTGTTGTCGCTCAGCGTGGCGGTATTATTGACACTGTA
>NZ_PNCP01000038.1:0-170880 GCF_005886115.1 Pseudoalteromonas sp. S4492 | reverse complement strand
CCATCACATAATCTTCACGACTAAAGCCGTTCTACAATGCACTCCTAGAACCTAGAACCTAGAGCCTAGAACCTAGAGCCTAGAACCTAGAGCCTAGAACCTAGAACCTAGAACCTAGAACCTAGAACCTAAAACCTAAAACCTAAAACCTAAAACCTAAATATAACCCCTAATTAATAAAATAACCGATAGGTTGCCATTGGCCACTACGTTTGCTGAGGCTAACTGTTTCAACAGCATGATCTTTATTCATAAATTGGCTTTGAAACTGAATGATTACGTATTCGCCATCAGGTGTTCCGGGCAAAGAGTCGTAATTCATCAGGCTTAAATTCTTACGTAAAACCACCTTGCCAAGCGGTACCCGAACTTGTTTTAACGCTTTACTCCAGTTGCTTTGTGGCATTGTTTGTTTAAATAATGAGTCTGCTTGCTGCCAACTTTGCTGATACTGACCGTTGTCGATTAACGCAAGCCAGCTTTTAGCGCGATGAATAACTTCGAGCTCCTCAGCATGTGCACAAAAGCAGCTTAAAAAAATGATTAGTAAGAGCGTTTTTCTCATAGCAATTCCATTTACTTGTTGTTTATTTAGTACGTCTTGAAGTGTTTTTATGTTACGACGACGAACAATAAATACTATTCATCAATTGTGCGGTTTATTTTCCCGCAGATACGTATTTTGACTGCCGATAACTCTTACAGCACAAAGCCTAAGGGCGCTTTGCGCTGCTCTATACTAATCGATCAGATAGCCTAATGGGTGCCAGCCATCGGCGGCTTTGCTAAGGCTGAGTGTTTCAACAACTGCCTCTTTATTCATAAACTCGGTTTGAAACTTGACTACTAAATACTCACCATTTGGCAGGCCGGGTAATGAGCTATACTCTGCTGTGCCAAAATAGGTGCGAGACATAACTCGGCCTAAAGGAACGCGTATTTGATCTAAGGCTGTTTGCCAGCGAGCTTTGGGCGTGTTGTTTTGAAAAACCTGATCAGCTTGCTGCCAGCTCTCGTGGTATTCTCCAGAATCAACCAAGGTTAACCATGCTCTTGCTGTTGAGATAGGGCTTGTTTCTTCAGCTGAGGTGAAAAAGCACACCAATAACGATGCCAGTAAAAACAGTTTTTGTAGCGTAAATCCATTTACAGAAAGTAATAAAATTTGACGCATAAGACGCCCTCACTTCGTTCATAGGGTGAATTCATAATACGAATGAGTTGGTTAATTTCTATACTAAAAAAGTGCTAGGAAAGGCTTTTTAGTGGGATTTAAGTGTTGTTTTTTATTTGAACGGTCTTTGTCATTGAGTTCGTAAAGTGGCTATGTAGGTTAGGTCGTTAATTTTATGCTGTTGATTTATTGAACAAAACAAGTTGTTTTAACAGCTACTAAATGTAACGACAATGACCCTAAATAACACCTATTTTTACTGCTAAGGAAGTTTCGTATTTGCGTGCTCGATATTTCAGAGCCCGCATACTCACTGGGTTTTGACCCTTTTTTGGGTTTTTTGAGAAAAGTTAGCGAGGGTAAAGTTGCAAGAGTAAAGTGAGCATGAGAGGGAGTTAGCGAGGGTAAAGTTGCAAGAGTAAAGTGAGCATGAAAGGGAGTTAGCGAGATGAAAGCGACAAGAGTAAAGCTTGAGACTTAAAGCTTATAGCTCAAAACTTACAGCTTAAAGCTTCTATCACACCAGCACGCTCATTAGCACTCCAGGGTCGCTAATACCTGCTTCTTTTAGCGCATCGCTAATTGATTGGCTAAGAGACATTATTTGCGTTTGGATTTCCATCACCATCTTGGTCTGTGTTTCAACTTGCACTTTTACAGCTTCATCTTCTTGGTTTTTGAGCGCTTGCAGTTTGGCTAATTGCTCTTTGGCGAGTTCGAGTTGTTCTTTGAGCTTTTCAAGTTGCTCAACCATTTTGCGAATATGCGCGGGGAGTTCGCTAGATACTTCTTCTTTTTGAGCGGGCTCTACTTCACGACCAGAGAGTTTATTCATCTCTTGGCTGCTAAGTTTGTAGCCTACTTTTGAGTGGGTATGACTGCTTGCTGTGCTTGCGTTTGAGATAGTTAGCGCACTTGCTAATGAGTTAATAGCCATAATAAGAGCGATGAAAGTGAATGATATGTATGTATCGGCAAAAGGTACTAAAGCTTTAGAAAAAAGCCGGGTTTTCACCCGGCTTTTCCAGACAACAAATAGTTGAGGTGAGGCAGCTCACCTCACTTTGTTACTCTTGTGCAGCAGCTGCATCAAAGAGTGCTTTTATTTCTTCAGCGCTAATCGCACCGTTGAAAATTTTCAGTTCATCGATAGCACCGTGGTATGGCGTATCCCAGTAGTTAACACCTAGAGCAAACTCATTTGTTTCACCAGGAACCGTGAATACACGTGGGAAGCCATCGGTTTCTAGCTGTAGTTCACCGTTAACGTACATCTTCAGCACATCACCGTTTGTACCATCAACAGTGAAAGCAACATGTGTCCACTCTTTTGCAGGAATACGGCTATCTAGTTCTGCATTATCGAAGAAGGCACCGTTATTTGCCCATAAACGCGTTAGCGCTGAGCCTGCCATCGATGGTACATAACTTAACCATGCGTTTGCACTTGCACCGGCAAAGAACGTTGTTGTGTAATCTGTGAAGCTTTCTGGTTTAAGCCACATAGATACAGAGTAGTCATTAGTCGTGATTAGGTTATCCGGTAAACGAACACCTGAACCTTCTAGGAATACTGCTTGACCAATTACACCGTCAACATAGCTTACGCTACCGCCAGTATTATTGATGAAACCACCCGTTGATTTACCCGCCGCGTATGCGCCGTTTAATGCAGTTAGGTCACCTTCAAAGCTGTATTCAGCAGGTGCAAGTGATTTTAAGGTTACATCGAATGACTTAGTATCAGTAAAGTCTTTGTACTTAATGGTTGCAGTTAATGTTACAACTTGGTCGCCAGCAGACGCACTTGGTTGTGTCACAACAGCCGTGCCGTTAACTGGTTTTAAGTACTCTTCGTTGTTTGACGTCCAGCTAATACCAGATACAAATGGACCTACTCGTGGTAATTCAAAGCTATCACGTACTGCAGAAACATCACCTAAATCAAGCGCATCTGTAATGAAGTCTTCGAATTTAGTCGGATCTGTCAGGTTATTGATAGCCGCACCATTGATATCTAAGCCGTTTAGCGCATAGTCATAGACGATAAATTCATCAATTTGACCTTGGAAAGGTAAGTCCCAACCGTAGTTCACACCCAGCGCAAAGTTACCTGCTTGTGTGCTAAAGAAATCAGGACGTGGCATCGTACCTGAGCGTACACCATCACGATAAAGTGTCGCTGTGCCATTAGCATAAGTGATGGCAATATGATTCCAATCCATTACCGCTGGTGAGTCAGAGATGATTTGGTTCCACATATCTGTGCCATCATCAGCTAAGTAACGACTCCAAAGCATTGGTGTTGTTGTAAAGTGGGTACTACCTGGGATCAAGCTCATCCAACGTGCATCAGAGGTTGCCGCGAAGAATGTAGGCGTGAAGTTAGTCAGTACAGTTGGCTTAAACCAGTATGAAATAGTGTACTCATCGCCAGTAACAAGATCATCAGGTAAACGAACACCCGTTGCACCATCAAAGTTAAATGCTTTACCTGTTTGACCTTCAGCGTAGGCTGCTGTACCAGCACCCACATTTAGCATGCTGTTGTCTGTTACACCCGCATCATCAAGGTTTCCTAAGCCATCACTGAGTGAATCTTCAAATGCATAGTGTGCAATCGCATTTTTAAACTCAGGGCGCGCTTCAATATTTACATTGAATGTTTTGGTTGTGCTTTCACCGTTTAATGAGATATTAGCCGTTAACGTAACTGCTTTATCACCGCGATCTGGCGTTGGAATAAATACCGAACCTTCACTGGTGATGTAGTACTCATCACTACTTTCCCAGTTAATTGCAGCACCGTCTTTACCTTTTGTTGGTAATGAGTAGCCTTCGTCTGCAATTGATAATTCAGTTTTAATATCTAGCGCTTCTTGAACAGTACCTAGTACGTTAGCTGTATCTGTGATTTCATCACGTTTACTTGCCCAAATGGTTGCACCTTCGCTTGATGTTGCAGATACAGTGACAGCCATCGCTTTAGTTGCATCATCCCATTGCCATTTAGCCACACCAAAGTACGTACCAGAATCTAACTCAAGCTTAATATTTGAGTCATCAATCATGTACCAGATACCTGGATCATCACCGGTTACTGAGTGATCTTCGTTTAAAGCAATATGCATTGAACGAATAGCATCTGTATTTACATCGTTACCATGGTTGATAAATTTGTAATAACCATAAAGTTCATCTGCCACAACCATGTTGTCGCCTTCAAGCGGCACATAGCGCTGCGGTGAAGCCATAGGCCAACCTAATGAGTTAATGAACATTTCATGTACGCGAACTTGGTGCGCTTCTGAAATGGTTGGGAACTCAGTCGATGTTTGCGGAAAACGCGTATGCGTTACTAAAATATGGCGACCTGTCGCTTCATCGTAGTAAGCAGAGTTATGACCTGGTGATTGGTAGCCCCATGCTGGTGCTGTTTCGCCAAGCTCTTGTGTATACTCAAAGCCGCCCATTAGTTTTTCACCAACTTCTAAGCCGCCTAATGTTGAAATATCGTTACCTGCGTTATCTAGGTAAGGACCATCTGGTGTTTTAGAACGAGCAACACGAATGTTGTAACCATCATTTAGCGCAAAACCAGCTACTGAGTAGAATAAGTAGTAGTATTCACTTTCTGGGCTGTACATAACAAATGCACCTTCCATTGCACGGAAGTCGCCGCCTACTAGCTTTTTACCATAGCCTTGACCAGCTTCAGGCATACCCGTTTCTTCGTCCATTGCTAGTACGAAAATACCGCCAGAGTATGAACCGTAAACCATCCAAAGTTTGCCGTCAGCATCATAGAATGCCGCTGGATCGATTACGTTAGGATCAACGGCACCATTCCATGTCGTTTGGCCGTTATCAAGTGGGTAAGCTGTAAATTCAGCTTCTGAGCGATAACCACTGCGTAAGAAAATACCTTTGTTTTTATATGGGCCTTCAATATTGTCAGCTTCAGCTAAACCAAGGTAAGAGCGGTTCCAACACACTTCATCAACCACATCTGCGGTATCTGGGTTATCTTGTGCACAGTGGTTATAGTAAAACCAAAATTTGCCATTTGGCGCTTTGATTACATCGGCCGCCCAGTTTCCTGTAAAACCATCTGTCCATTCAATACCTTCGGCAATTTCACCTGTGTAGTTGTAATCGAATAATGGGCTTTCATTAACGGCTGCGTTAGCTGAAAGGCTCGAAATCATTTCCCAGTTCAAGAGATCAGTTGATTTAGCGGCAGCAAGGTGTGAACCAAAAATATAATAAGTGTCGTCAACTTTAACGACAGAAGGATCGTGCACGCTTACATTGGTAACCATTACGCTACCAGATTCAGTGTATTCAACACTGCTGCTTACTGTCGGTTTTGCACTTTGCGGGTCGGCAACCGCTGGTGCTGTGCCAAGCTTAGTACCATCTTCTTTGCCACAACCTGTAACAGCCAAAGAGCAGGCTATGACCATGGCTAATTTATTTAATTTCATTTTATGTGTCCTCTTGAAACTGGGATTCATTTTTTTATTCGATTGTTGTCAATAAAATTGCCGCGTGCCTATATCAAACTAATAAGAACGTAGTATTGTAATTTTATAGTACGATTTAAAATGTGCAAATACTTTTGCAAAGGTAATTGATATGTAAACATGAAGTATCAGTGTTTACAATATGTACAGCGTGATTTTAATTTTTTCAAGTTGCCATTTTTGGCGCTTTTTTCGCTGTTTTTGCGCTATTAGGGAAGTTTTTTGCTTATCGGAAAGTGAGGATTTTCCGTTAAATTTGTTTATTTGTATTACATTTGAGCATTAAAAAGGGCTCTTAAAGAGCCCTTTTTGATATTACTTGTCTTGTTTACTTAGACCTTCAGTGGTCATGATAATACGTTTAAGTGTGCCATCTTCGTTGTAGTAAAGTGGCTCAATCGCCACTGAACGACGAAAACGCCCGCCACTTGGTTTGCCATCAATCGGTGGTACAGCACCAGTATGGTAAATAAAGTAGTCTTTACCTTTGTATTCGATGATTGATTGGTGGTTGGTTTCGCTGTTACCTGCGATCTCATTCAAGATACCTTTATATTCCCACGGTCCGTGAATACTTTTACTCATGGCATAACAGATCTTCTCAGGGAACTCACATGCGTACGAAACATAGTAGTTGTCGTTTTTCTTATGAACCCATAACGCTTCGGTAAAGTTAGGCAAGTCTAGCGTTTTAATTTCACCATCAAGAGACAGTAAGTCGTCGCTTAGCTTTACGTATTTTGGCATTAAGTTACCAAAGAACATGTAAGTATCGCCGTTTTCTTCAGTAAAAATTGCAGGGTCGATGTCGTCCCAATCATTTGGCGTGTGCTTGGTCATATCATCGGTAACCAATGCATGGCCAATCGCGTCTTTAAATGGACCTGTTGGTGATTTAGACGTCGCAACACCAATTGCAAAACCTGGTTTTGTGTCGTTGTGACGAACGGTTGTAAAGAAATAGAAAGTGCCATCACGCTCAATCATGTGTGAAGCCCATGCTTCGCCTTTAGCCCATTTAAAGTCGGTTGCTTTCATGATTGGGCCGTGTTTTTTCCAGTTCACCATGTCTGTTGATGAAAAGACTAACCAGTCGTGCATTTCAAAAAACACATCATTATTAGGTGCTTCATCATGACCTGTATAAAGGTATACGGTGTCATTGTGAACAAGTGCTGCTGGGTCTGCAGTAAATACATCGGTGAATAATGGGTTTTGTGCAACGGCTAAGCTGCTCGAAAAAAGCAATGGCAGCGCTAACGCTTTTAATTTCTTCATGAGTGTCCTCTGTGACTAATAATTGTTGTTCGAACTGCAGCTTTTGTATTTAGAGCTCGCTCTAAATGACCAGATAATACACAGTGTATGCCTGATTATACTGAGTAACTGATTGTTTACATCGAAACAAACCAGTAAAAGTGCAGCAAAAAATAACTCTATATTGTATTATTGTATTTTTATCATAGTAGCATCAAAATACGCCGGGTAAATAACTTGTTAGCCCTTTTTTGTCGCTCTGGATGAACTAAAGACAAATTAAACAAGCAAACAAACAAACGCTAAGTGACTGATAATAATGGGGCTACATAAATTCCCAAAATAAAAACGCAGCCCTTTTTGAGTTTGTAACGTGTTATAATTACAACGTTTTTTGTAAACATAATGGCACTAATTTTAATTTGGCTTTTTGAGTTGACTGTTAAATAATCATACAATATGATTAAAGTTCAGGCAGCAATGTATTAACATAATAAAATGTAGATTCACTCGCGCACCGTTTTGACAACACACGATGCACAATGCAGTGGTCACTCTTCGGTAACTGAATGGGGAAAGTTCAGCGGACCGATAAAACTATAATTTGGAGAACACCGCTTATGTTTAAAAGAACACACATAGCCAGTGCTGTAGTTATGGCATTTACCTGTCAATTTGCTTTTGCACAGGAGGAAGCACCAAAAACTCCTGAGAATAACGTCGATGAGATGGAGGTTATTCAAGTATCAGGTATTCGCGGCAGTTTAAACAAAGCGCTAGATGAAAAACGTGCAAGCGTTCAAATCGTGGATGCAATTGTTGCTGAAGATATTGGTAAATTCCCTGATAACAACGTAGTTGAAGCACTACAACGTGTGACAGGTGTACAAACAACAGGCCGTGGTGCTGGTGAAGTAAGTGCGGTTTCAATCCGTGGTCTTACTGATGTTAATACCACAGTTAATGGCCGAGCTATCTTTACAGGTGCGGGTCGTGATGTGGCGCTGCAAGACATTCCTGCAAGTTTACTTTCAGGCGTAACAGTTTATAAAACCCGTTCGGCGGATCAAATCGAACGTGGTATCGCAGGTGCGATTGATATTAAAACCCACCGTCCTTTCAACTTCGAAGGTGAAAAAGTTGTTTTAGCGGCACGTGCGATTTACTCAGATCAACCAGATGAAGTTGATCCAAATATCAGTGCGTTACTTTCTAACCGTTGGGAAATCGACGGTGCTGGTGAGTTTGGTGCACTTTTCAATATTTCTTATGCTGAAACACATTACCGCGATGACACCATTACAGCGGGTGCAGCGTTCCCATTTTTTACTGATAAACCACAGTACAACTACTCACCGTACTCACGTGTACCAAATGAATTTTGGACTCAAGGTACTGAGTTAGGTCTACCGACTGCGGCAGGTTCTACTTTAGACGTAAATGGTGAGCCAACTGAATACCTACTTGCACGCGATGCTATTTTTGGTACTTCATTCACTGGTCTTCGTAAGCGTCCAGCTGCGTCTGTCTCTTTACAGTGGGCACCTAATGAAACACTCGAAATCACAGCTGAAGGTTTCTACACAGGTTACGAAAACGAATCGCAAAACGCGATGTGGTTCTCAAATACGTTTGAAAACGGTAACGGCTTCATTGAAACACCAACGGTGTTTGATGGCACTAACGTTATTAAGGAAAAGCAAGCGATTGGCGCTGGCGGCTTCCAAAGTGGTGACTACTCATACGGTAAAACAGATAGCTACTTATATGCATTAGGTGCAGAGTGGCAAGCAAGCGATTACCTAACCATTAATACAGAAGTTGTTTACCAAGACAGTGAGTACGAAACAGATTTCTTCGCAATGCGATTTGACCGCACTGCATATGGTTTAGATGTAGACTTTAACGATAAAGACGGCGTACCAGGTATCGCGTTTTGGGATAACCCAAATACAGCGGTAAACGAAGCAGATATGGCTGCTATCGAAAACTGGAATGCAGGTACAATTTATGACAATGGCGGCGGTAACGCAGGTGACGCATTAACTTTCACGTTTGATGCTGAATACCTAATTGGCGGCGCTATCTTCGATAAAGTGAAGTTCGGTGGTCGTTACGAAAAACGTACTGCGCAAGAATACACACGTGGTCAAGATGCAGGTATTGCTAACACCTCTGTAGCAAGCTTAATTGAACAACTAGCAGCGGCGGGTGCATCTGGCGATGGTACTGGCATTGTGTTCCAAGTTGATGACTATTTCGATGGCCGTGCTGATGTATTCAACAGCTTTGTAACTGCAGACGGTGGTTACATGCTAGATAATGGCGATGCTGTTCGCAGCGTATACGGCATTGAAGCTGAAGACGTTTACAAAA
Source organism: Pseudoalteromonas sp. S4492 (assembly GCF_005886115.1). Classification (NCBI taxonomy): domain Bacteria; kingdom Pseudomonadati; phylum Pseudomonadota; class Gammaproteobacteria; order Alteromonadales; family Pseudoalteromonadaceae; genus Pseudoalteromonas; species Pseudoalteromonas sp. S4492. Next base: position 161,547 of record NZ_PNCP01000038.1, on the reverse strand, counting down.
CATTTGATATCGAAGAAAACTCATACGCGCTATATGCAACAACTAACTTCTTCTTAACGGAAGATATCAGCGGTGAGTTTGGTTTACGTTATGTAAGCTACGAGCAAGAGATGGACTTTGTTGCCGAGTCTGGCGGCATGAACTCAAATGTATTTGAAGAAAGCTCAGCAAGTGCAGATAGCAGCGCATTACTTCCAAGCTTTGTGCTTAACTGGAATATCACTGATGATGTAGTGGGTCGTGTCGCGTACACAGAAACATTACGTATGCCTAATTTTGCTGACTTAAATGCACTGCAATACTGGTATGATCCATTAACAGAAGGTGCTACCTACGGTACAGGTAATGGTGGTAACCCAGATCTTAAACCAACAGAATCAAAGAACTACGACGTATCACTTGAATGGTATTTCGCAGATACAAGCTCACTTTACGCAGCTTACTTTAAGCGTGAAATTGAAGGCTTAGTTGTTGCGGGTCGTAAGCAAGTTGTGCGCGAAGGTGATGATGGCGTAACACGTCCATATGTATTAAGTGCACCTGTGAATGCTTCAAACGGTGAACTATCTGGTTTAGAAGTTGGTTTAGTTTACTTCCCAGAAAACTTACCAGAGTACTTAAACGGTTTTGGTGTGCAAGCAAGCTACACGATGCTTGATTCATCACAAGATACACCTGAATTCGATGAGACGGGTGAGATCTCTGGTTATGTTGATTCACAAATGGCCGGTGTTTCTGATGAATCATACAGTATCGTAGGTATCTACGAGCGTGATTCATTCGACATGCGTTTATCTTATGTATGGCGTTCTGAGTTCTACACAGGTAACGAAGCGGCAATCTTTGCTAACCCGATTCAATTCTGGAGTCGTCCTGAGCAAAGCTTAGATTTCCAATTTAGCTACAATGTGAATGATGATTTAGTGGTTACTTTTGATGCAACGAACATCCTAGATGACGTATATCAAAACTACTATGGTGAAGGTAACGACAACCTGTTTAACTTTGGTAACGGTATCTACTCACGCACATTCGCACTTGGTGCACGTTATTCTTTCTAAATTTCTTGAATAGACCCAAAAACCCCGGCTTTGCTGGGGTTTTTTATTGCTGGCGCGATACTTTGCCATCGGTCGAAAAGAGTTGCGATTTAATAGGTATGATAATACTATTAATTAGATTAGCATTAAATTTACAAAAATAACGAACGCAATGGCCAAGCTGTGTAATATCTAGGGCTGTAAATTTATTTGATACGCAGTGTTGAAGGCTTTTCGACATTGCTTGAAATAGTGAGCGGCGGCTCATTATTGACCAATTAGGGTGTTGTTGTATGGAATCTCAAAAGTTATCCGTTGTAGAAAAGGTCGGCTTTGGTGCCGGTGACATGGCAGTGAATGTCATGGTTGCAGCGTTATTCTATTTTATGTCTTTCTTTTACACCGATATCTACGGACTTGATCCGGTTGATATGGGTGTGTTGTTCTTAGTGGCGCGTTTTGTTGATGCCTTTACCGACCCTTTAATGGGGGTGATCACCGATAAAGTGAAAACCCGTTGGGGTCAGTTCCGTCACTGGTTCTTATTTTTATCTGTACCGTATGGTTTGTCGGTCGTTCTGCTCTTTACCACGCCAGATTTCGACTACAACATGAAGTTAGCTTGGGCTTATGCGACTTACCTATTCGCGACCTTGATGTTTACTGGTGTTGCTATTCCTTATATTTCTTATATCGGCGTATTAACTGCCGATCCTAAAGAGCGTTTGTCAGCTAATGGCTACCGTATGTTCTTCGCTAAAATTGCCAATGTGGTGATTGTATTCTCGGTGCCGTTATTAGCATCTTACTGGGGTGGCGATAGTTTATCTTACGGTTATAAACTGGCGATGGCGCTGGTATCAGCCTGTGCCGTTGCGTTGTTCTTATTTTGCTTCTTAACGACTCGAGAGCGTATTACTCACGAGCCGCAAAAAGAAAGTGTTATTACGCAATTAAAAGTGCTTATTAAAAACGACCAATGGTTACTACTTTGTGCAGCATGTGTACTTGGTACGCTTGGCTATGCGATTCGTGGCAGTGTTGCTATGTATTACGCAACCTATTATTTAGGTGTGCCAGATTTAGCGGGGGCCTTTACCAGTGCGGGTATTGCAGCATCTATTGTCTCTATGGTGGCAAGTACGTGGATCACCCAGCGTTACTGTAAAATGAAGCTATTCCGTCAATCACAAATCGCCGTGCTATTCATCTCATTGCTAATGTACTTTGTGGTGCAACCGGGTGATGTAATGATGGCGTTTGTGCTTTATATCATCTTGTCATTTGTGGTTGATTTACATGCACCAGTATTCTGGTCTGCCATTGCTGAAGCCGTAGATTACGGTGAAATTAAAGACGGCGTTCGTGCCTCGGGTCTATCGTTTGGTGGTATTTCATTCTGCCAAAAAGCCGGGGGCGGTTTAGCTGGCTTAGCAGGTGGTTTATTACTGGCATTTTTTGAGTACAAGCCTAACGTTGAGCAAACCGAATTTACCCTAATGGGCTTAGCACTGATGCTAACTATCATTCCTGGTGTATTCCACGCCTTGCTAGGTCTGATCTTGAAAAAATACAAAATTACCGATGAATACTATACGGATATGGTTATTCATAAACGCCTACCAAAATAATCACTCTTTACGCACACACTAAACAGTGTGTGCGCTTTGCTCTTTAAAATAACAATTCGCTGGGAGACAACAGTATGAACACATTCAAAGTTAGCTATTTGGCAAGCGTTTGCGCTGCAATATTAACTGTGACCGGTTGCAGTGAGCTGCCAACAGACAGTAAACAAGCCGCTTCAGTGGAGCATGCTGAACATACCAGCGAACAACATTTATTTGCCCTAAACCAAGTAAGTTTAAGCGCCAGCCCGTTTTTACATGCACAGCAAACGAATGTGCGTTATTTATTAGCTCTTCATCCTGATCAGCTGCTTGCTCCTTACCTGCGTGAAGCTGGCCTTGAACCAAAAGCGCCTAATTATGGCAACTGGGAAAGCACTGGCCTTGATGGCCATATTGGTGGTCATTATCTTTCTGCCTTGAGTCTTGCGTGGGCAGCCACGGGTGACGAAGAATTAAAGCAGCGTTTAGATTATATGCTGAGTGAGCTGGATCGCGCTCAACAAGCCACAGGTGGTTACTTAGGCGGTATCCCAAATGGCGATGAAATGTGGCAGCAGATTGAAAAGGGTGAAATCAAAGCCGATTTATTCAGCTTAAACGACCGCTGGGTGCCGCTTTATAACATAGATAAAATCTTCCATGGCCTGCGTGATGCGTACGACGTTGCTGGCAGTGATAAAGCTAAACAAATGCTATTTAAGCTAGGCGAATGGTTTTTAGCGACCACTGCCAAGCTAACTGATGAACAAGTTCAACAAATGCTGTATTCAGAGCATGGTGGCTTAAATGATGTGTTTGCTGACATGTACTTTATTAGTGATGATGAGCGCTACTTAAAACTAGCCCGCCAGTTCTCTCATAACATCATCATTGAACCCTTATTACATAAAGAAGATAAGTTAACGGGCCTGCATGCCAATACGCAAATTCCAAAAATTATTGGTATGTTAAAGGTAGCAAATGCCAGCGATGATAAAGCATGGCAGCAAGGTGCTGACTTTTTCTGGAAAACAGTCAGCCAAGAGCGCTCAGTATCAATTGGCGGTAACTCAGTACGTGAGCATTTTCATGATAAAAGTGACTTCACGCCTATGGTTGAAGATGTTGAAGGCCCAGAAACCTGCAACACTTACAATATGATGAAACTGAGTAAGTTATTGTTTTTAAAAACCGGCGATACGCGCTATTTAGACTATTATGAGCGCGCCACATATAACCATATTTTATCGTCACAACACCCAGAGCATGGTGGTCTTGTGTACTTTACCTCAATGCGTCCTGGTCATTACCGTATGTATTCGTCAGTGCAAGATTCAATGTGGTGTTGTGTTGGCTCAGGTATTGAAAATCACAGCAAATATGGTGAGCTGATTTATAGCAATACAGGTCAAGAGCTATGGGTAAACTTGTTTATTCCAAGCACGTTAAACTGGCAACAGCAGGGCTTACAGATCACGCAAGAAAGCCAATTCCCAGATGATAACAAGGTCTCACTGACCGTAAATCGTTTGTCTGAGGGGCAAAGTGCTGAGTCGGTAATTCATATTCGTAAACCGTCTTGGCAACAAGGCGAGCTGAGCTTTACTCTAAATGGACAAGCTGTAAACGCAACCGAAAAAGACGGTTACTACAGCATCAGCCATGCATGGCAAAGCGGAGATAAGCTTGCCTTTGAACTTAGTCCTAAGCTTTATACTGAGCAGCTACCTGATGGCCAGCATTATTACTCTGTGATGTACGGACCTGTTGTAATGGCCACTAAAGTACAAGCATTTGCAAATGAAAAGCTTAACTTTGTTGCTGATAATAGCCGCATGGGCCACATTGCCGCAGGGCCGACCTGTCCGCCAGAAGCTCTGCCAATAATGCTGAGTGAGCCAGAAAAATTTATTGCCGATCTCACTCGTAAACCGGGCCAAGAGCTTGCATTTATCGCCGATAAAAATGTGGCGATTGCCAAGCAAGGTATCGATAACACCAAAAGCACAGAGCTAATTCCGTTCTTCCGCTTACACGATAGTCGCTATCAAGTGTATTGGCCGCAGCAAAGTGAAGCTGAGTTCACGCAATTTGTTGCCGATGCAAAAGCGGCTGAGCAAGCGAAAGAGCAGCTTCGTTTATTAACCGTGGATCAAATTACGCCGGGTGAGCAACAACCAGAAGTTGAGCATGGCTTTAAAGGTGAAGGAACCCGTGCGGGTGTTAATAATGGTCATCATTGGCGCGATGCGACAGGTTGGTTTGAGTATCAGCTTAGCAACCCAGAACAAAAAGCGGTTGCTTTGCGTGTTCGCTATTTTATTGGCGATGTGAACCGTCACTTCTCAATTAATTTAAATGGTGAGCAATTAGCTGCAGTTAGTTTGCCTGTAGGTAAACCAACGGATGAGTTCTACACCATTGATTACCCATTAACAGAAGCAATGAAAAAGTCGACAACGCTGACCTTACGTTTTGCTGCCGACAAAGATTCTGTTGCCGGTGGTATCTATGGTATTCGTTTAATCAACGCACAATAAAGAGTTGGCTATGTTAAGCAACAATGTATTTGCGACGACTAAAGAGCATGTTTTACCGTCGCTTTTAGATAACAGCGCTGAGCAACACAGTTTTTACCAAACGCCGACAGGGCTTGGTTATAGAGTGATTGAGCAAGGTCAGGGGGATAAACCTAGTTGGGATGCCACAGTGACTGTACATCAACGGGTTACCCTTAAAAATGGTCGGGTGTTGTTCGACACTCGCAAGCAAGGCGCTGCTGTAGAGTACGAAATTGCAGAGGCGATAGTGGGCTTGCAAGAAGCATTGCAATTAATGAATAAAGGCAGTCGCTTTGAGGTGCTAATACCTGCGCATTTGGCACGCGATGTGTACAGCGTATTTATTGAAGAAAAGCATCAACAAGGCTGCCAAAGCCCCATGCTCGTTGATATTACCTTGGTTGATTTTCGTTAATAATACCAACTTGCTATCTCAAAATAGATCACTTAAGTAAATAAAAAACCTGCAATTTTGCAGGTTTTTTTGGTTTGGATGATTACTTCTTAAGCTTGGTTTTGAGCTTAGTTAGGTCGGCGGGGTTAACAACCGGCCAATCGTTTTTCCAACTCATAGGTAAAATACGTAGCTTTTGCACGCCGTTATCGGCTGTTTCGTAGGCGTGTAATACTAAATAGTCTTTGCCATCAAAGGTGTATGCAGCATTATGGCCAAGGGCTGCCCAATCTTTGTTACCTTCAATAACTAAACTACCACCGCCATCAAGCATAGAGCGACCTTGCTGATCTAAGTATGGGCCTTCGATGTTTTTACTGCGGCCTACGCGCACGTTGTAAGTACTCTCAACGCCACGGCAGCATTTATCAAACGAAACAAACAAGTAGTAATAGCCGTTCTTTTTAAAGATATAAGGTGCTTCAATCGGGCCATGTTCCGTATTTGGACGACTCGCAATGTGATGCCATTTTTCAGGTTTTGCTAAGCGCACCATGTCATCATCAAGTTGTACTAGTTTAAGACCACCCCAGAACGAACCAAAGCTCATCCACGGTGTACCATTGTCATCTTCGATAATGGCTGGGTCGATAGCGTTCCAATCGTCACGCTCAGGCACAGATTCAACCACAATGCCGTAATCAATCCACTTGTAATCAGGTGATGATGGGTCAAGGGTTTCGTTAACCGTTACACCAATTGCTGAGGTATTTTTGCCAAATGCTGAGACTGAGTAATAAAGGTAAAACTTACCATTTTTCTCGTACACATCGGGTGCCCATAAGTGGCCATCAAAACTTGGTGAAATACGCTTTGCCCAACTTGGCTCATCTTTAAAAACGCGCCCGGTAAGTTTCCAGTTGGTTAAATCTTTCGATTCATAATAGGTAATGCCCGGGCCTGTGCTAAAGACATAGTACGTGTCGCCTTCTTTGGTCATTACCGGATCGTGTACTTCAACTTGTTTTGCAGATACGGCTGCGGCAGAAAAAAGTAGCCCTGTTGAAAGCCACTTCATTGCGTGTGTCACCTTACTTACGGGTCTCATGCTTGAATACCTTTTGTTGTTTTAACTCTTGTGTTCATTCAGCTACTATATAATATGTAATACAATATTAACAATAAAATCGAGACGAATTACAGGACACATTATGCTCAAAAAATTATCTCGGCTAACGCTTCTTAGTGCGTTAAGCGCCTCGTCATTGTCAGCCCTCGCTGATGCTAATAGTAGCAAGACTCTTGCACCTATTGATAATCCCATCGTACTTAAGCGTGCTGATCCTTGGTTAGTTCGTGATGAAAAAAGTGGCTGTTACACGTTCATTGGTAGTTCGCCGAAATTTGATGAAATTGAGCTGCGCCAAGCTTGTCGCTTAAACGATTTAAAATTAGCTGAGCCAAAGGTTATTTGGCAAAAGCGAGATAAAGGCCCAATGAGTGTCAATATTTGGGCTCCAGAGCTGCATCAGATTGATGGCAGTTGGTATATCTACTTTGCCGCAGGTGATATCGAAAAACCGTTCAGTATTCGTATGTATGCGCTTAAAAACGACAGTGCTGATCCGATGCAAGGTGAGTGGCAAGAAATGGGTCAAGTAACTAGCCACCTTGATAGTTTTTCGCTTGATGCCACAAGTTTTACGCATAAGGGTAAGCGTTACATGATTTGGGCGCAGCAGAACCAGCCTGCAACTTATAACTCAGCTTTATGGTTAGCTGAAATGGACTCACCAACATCAATTAAAGAACCCATTATCGCGATTACTGAGCCAACTCTTGATTGGGAAGTGCAAGGTTATAAGGTCAACGAAGGTGCTGCTGTTATCACTCATGGCGATAAAATATTTGTCACTTATTCAGCCAGCGCTACCGATCATCGATATGCAATGGGCTTACTATGGGCAGATGTGAATGCTGATTTACTTAATCCTGCTAGCTGGCATAAAAAGGCAGAGCCGGTGTTTACTACCAATGCTGAGTTGGGTCGTTTTGGACCTGGACACAACAGTTTTGTGAAAGCTGAAGATGGGGTAACCGATTTAATGATTTATCACAGTCGTGATTATAAAGAGCTGAAAGGAACACCACTGACAGATCCAAATCGCCATGCGCGAGCACGCATTATTACGTGGGATAAAAACGGCTTTCCAGTGTTCTCACCTGAACGAGCAGACTAAAAAAGGGCGCCAATTGGCGCCCTACAACTTGGGAACGAACGATTACCAGAAGCGGTAGTAAATAAAGGCAGTAATACCAATAATACCCGCAGTATGAATGTAGTCCCACTTATCTAAGCCGGCAGCCACTTCTTTCATGGTTGCTTTATCTAGACTTGAGAAAGTAAGACCTTTCAATTGTTCTTCGTCTGCTTGTTTGGTGAAAATACTCACCACAATCATAATGGCGACCACGATGACAAATAGCAGAATACAGTAATACAACCAGTTCATCGTGGTGATCCACGCAAATGATGAACCTGTTAAATCATCTTTAAATGGCAGCAAGACTAAGCGGATCATACCCAGTACAAAACCAGATACTAAGCCCACAAAACCCGCTGTTGGAGTGATGCGTTTACTACATAAACCGAGTAAGAATACCGCAGCAATACCCGGTGCAATAAGAGACTGAACACTTTGCAGATATTCATAAAGCACATCGGCAATTAAGCTCATGACGGGTATCCACAAAAGACCTAATACAACAATAACGATAGTGGCAATTCGACCTACTTTCAGAAGGTGCTTCTCAGATGATTCAGGTTTGAATTTCTTATAAAAATCAATGGTGAATAAGGTTGCTGATGAGTTAAATAATGATGCTAAAGAACTCATTAGTGCTGCAACTAAACCACCGATTACAATCCCCTTAACACCTGCTGGCAATAGCTCCGCAACTAACGTTGGGAAGGCTTGGTCAGCACTTTCATAGCTAATAATACCTTTAGCATTTAATGCATAGGCAATCATACCCGGCACTAAGAAGATAAATACAGGAAGTAATTTTAAGTAACCAGCAAACATGGTACCGCGACGGGCTTCTTTAATACCCTTTGCAGATAGAACACGTTGTACGATGTATTGGTCTGTACACCAATACCAAAAACCAATAATGAATGAGCCAAAAATAATGCCTGGCCATGGGAATTCAGCATCTGAAGCACTACGAATAAGGTGCATATTGGCCGCATTAATACGCTCAACTTCTTCCCAGCCACCTACTTTATCTAAACCAACAACTAATATGACTAAGGAGCCAATAATGAGCACCGGAGTTTGCAACACGGAGGTCCACATAATGGCTTTCATACCACCAAGTACCGTATAAATACCGGTGATCACCACAAGGCCAATCGCTGAAATCCAGAAGAAGTCGATACCCCAAATGCTCTCAATACCCAAGATTGTTTTAAATGCGATACCGCCGGCATAAACCGTTACCGCAACCTTGGTTAATACATAACTAATCAATGAGATAACAGACAAGAAGGTACGTGATTTAGAGTTAAAGCGGCGCTCTAGGAACTCTGGCATGGTGTAGACTTTACTACTCCAATAGAAAGGCACGAAAATCCAACCGAGTAGTAGAATGATCCACGATTGCATTTCCCAGTGAGCCAGTGCCATACCCGATTGTGCACCTGAACCTGAAAGGCCCACCAAATGTTCCGAGCCAATGTTTGATGCGAAAATAGAGGCACCAATCACTAACCAACTTGCATTACGACCCGCTAAAAAGTAATCAGCGGTGTCTTCTTCTTTTTGTCGCATAGACATCACGACAACGCCTAGTAACAGGACAAAAAATCCTGCTAGCACTGCCCAGTCTAAGGTACTTAGTTCGACCATCGTGTGTTCCACCTAATTTTGAAAGAGAATTTTGCTTTTTTAGTTGTTGAATAAAAATATTATATTATAAATAAGGTAAGTGAAAGAGATTTGTTAAAATAAGGTGACAGTCTGTAGGTAAAGTGGTGACTGTATTGTTTGAAATATAGACACTTGTATTAGGCTGTTTTTTGCTTGTTGTTGATTTTAATCAATTATTTCCAGGATGACGGAATAGCTTTATAGATGTATCATATTACTCAGATCTTTTGAGGAACACACATGGCGCGTTTAGAAAATTTAAACCTATCACAACAAGTTACCAATGAGCTTGGTAAAGCAATTATTGTTGGTGATTATAACACTGAAACGGGGCTACCAACCGAAGCACAACTTTGTGAAGTGTATGGTATTAGCCGCACAGCTGTTCGTGAAGCAGTGAAAATGCTTGCTGCAAAAGGACTGATTTCTTCTCGTCCACGACAAGGTATTCGTGTTGAGTCGGCGGATAACTGGAATTTATACGATACAAGCGTATTAAAATGGTTGTTAGAAAGCAGCCCATCGCTTTACGTACTTAAAGAATTCTTACAAGTGCGCTTGGCGATTGAGCCGCAAGCAGCAGCACTTGCAGCAAGAAAAGGCGACCAAGCAGCCATTGCAGAAATTAAAATGGCACTCGATAAAATGCAAGCGGCAGCAGAAGAGCCAGAAGGCGTAATGCATGAGCCAGACCTTGCCTTCCACACGGCAATTTTACATGCCAGTGGTAACCGTTTTTTCTATCAATTACGTGATTTTATTCGCACCGCATTACACGTAAGTATTCAACATACTACACCTGCTAAGGGTAATAAAAAGGCGATCGCTGAAGAGCACTTTAAAGTGTATAACGCGATTGCGAGCGGCGATCCTGAACGTGCTAAAAACATGATGACGTACATGATTGATGAAGCAATGGCGTTTATTGAAAAAGAAATCGCTGATAAAGAAGCGGCTCAATAAGTATCGCTTCTTGACGTTGTAATTACTTTAAAACAAAAGGTTATCATGCCAAATTCAAACGAGCTAAAAACAGTTTACCCAAGCCTTGCTGGTAAGAGTGTGTTTATTACTGGCGGTGCATCGGGAATTGGTGAAGTAATGGTAACGCGGTTCTGCGAGCAGGGCGCGAAAGTCACCTTTGTTGATATTGCAACCGAGCAAAGCGATGCGTTATGCGCAAAATTAGCGGGTAAATATGAGTTTGACCCACAATTTATCCATTGTGATATTCGTGATGTTGAAGCCTTAAAAGCGGCCATAGAGCAAACGCGTCAGCAACAGGGTGACATTGGTGTGTTAATTAATAATGCAGCCGATGACACTCGCCATGCCGCTGAAAATATGGATGTGAAATATTGGGAAGACAAGTTTGCAGTTAACTTGCGCCCGTGTTTTTTCTCATCGCAAGCTGTGGTTGAACACATGCAGCGTTTAGGCGGTGGTAGCATTATCAATATGGGGTCGGTAAGCTGGCGTATTAAGCAAACAGGCATGCCAGCCTACACAACAGCGAAAGCGGGGATTGAAGGTTTAACCCGTTCATTAGCTGCTTCATATGGTAAAGACAATATTCGTGTAAATTCACTGGTTCCGGGGTGGGTGATGACAGAGCGCCAAATTACTCATTGGCTAACCCCAGAAATGATTGAAGATGTGCGTTTAAGTCAGTGTATTAACGAAACAATTCAACCTGACCATGTGGTAAACGCGGCATTGTTTTTGGCCGCAGATGATAGCTGCATGATGACTGCACAATCACTGATCGTGGATGCCGGTTGGACATAATTTTGCGAAACGATTGCAAAATGACTAACTTGCGATAAAATTTTTTACATAATTCAAATGATACTATAATAATAAAATATGGGTTATATCATCAACAGATCCCATACTTAGGAAGGTGGTAAGAAAGTTTGACCGACTTTGTACTTGTTTATTTAATTCTGATTATTGGCGCTTGCCTGCAAAGTGTTATTGGCTTTGGTTTAGGTATGTTATGCGTGCCTGTACTTTACTGGCTAATGCCAGAGCTGGTGCCTGGGCCAATGATTTTGAATGCGCTGTTTTTAACGTCGGTGTTAATGATTAAACACCGTGGCGCGATAGACATGAAACAGACTGGCATTTCCATTATTGGTGGGGCCGTAGGGGTTATCCTTGCCGCTATGGTAATGTGGTATGTCAATGCTAAGCAGTATCAACTCTTGCTAGGTGTGAGTATTTTGGTAGTGGTGGCATTATCCATCATAGGTATGAAACCGAAAATCTCCACCATTACTAGCTTACTCGCGTCAATGTCGTCGGGTTTTTTAGGCACCACTACTTCTGCTGGTGGCGCGCCAATGGGGCTACTCTATCAAGCTGAAAATAAAGACAAAATTAAAGCAAACCTGAGTGCCTTTTTTGTATTTATAAACCTGTTTGGCATTATTGTATTGATGCTGACAGGCTCTGCCGATATGGCTGATGTGAAGTTGTTCTTTTTCTGCTTACCCGCAATTTTAATTGGCTGGGGCTTGTCGTTTGTGATCAACAATAACCTCAACGAAAAGGCCATTCGCGGCATCATCTTACTGGTTGCTGGTTTATCTGGCCTAGCACTTATTTTCATACACAGATAGAATGAGGATAGTTCAGCTGTTTGTGTAATGAAGCCTATGCTCGATGACACCATTAAAGTAATCATTTCTAGTCAATGCCAATTAGGTGAAGGTGCCTATTTTGCAAAGGCGCATAACTGTTTATTTTGGGTCGATATTTTAGGGCAGCGTTTGTTTCGTTTGCATTGCCAATCAATGCGCGTTAGCCAGTTTACCATGCCAGAACCAATTTGTTGGGTGATGGAAACCGAGCAAGCAGAGTTAGTCGCAGGTTTTGCCAAAGGCGTTTATAAGCTAAATAGCGAAGACTTTAGTCGCGAACTACTTTATGCAATTGATCACGAACCCTCACAAAACCGCTTAAACGATGGCAAAACGTCTCGCCAAGGCTTTGGCTTTTTCGGCTCAATGGACTCTCAAGAGCAAACCAATAGTGGCAAGTTATACCGTTTTGGTCATGGTCAGGCTCCAACAGCAGTTGATCATGACTACACGATTAGCAATGGCCCCGCGGTAAGTAAAAATGGCCAGTTTCTATATTCTACAGACTCAGATAAACAAACAATCTACCGCTTTACTCTGAATGAACATGGCGAGCTTGCTGATAAGCACGAGTTTATTCGCTTTACTGATAATATGGGTTTTCCTGATGGCATGACCGTTGATAGCGAAGATCATCTTTGGGTTGCTGCATGGAATGGTTATGGCGTGTATCGTTTTGCTCCAAACGGTGAGCAGGTGCAGTTTATTCGCTTACCCGCTCCACGTGTTACGAGTGTCGCATTTGTTGGTGAAGAGCTCACGCATCTGGCAGTGACAACTGCGGCAGTAGGGCTAGAAGACTCAGTACTCGCTGATTACCCGCACAGTGGTGGCGTGTTTATTCTTGAGCCGGGCGTTAAAGGTATTGCTGAAACGCCCTTGAAGCTATAGGTTTTCCATCACTTGATAACGCAACTCGCCAAGAAATGCGCGTGCTGCCGGGCCCAGTTTGTCACCGTCTTTAAAGAGCAAATGTAATTTAGCGCTGCGACTGCTGTTATGGGTTAAATTAAGAGCTTTCATTTGCCCAGTCGCAAGTTGTTTTTCTATCGCGACTTTTGGTAACCAGGCAAAGCCCAGTCCATTACTGATCATATCAATCGACGTGCGCATATGAGTGACGGTCCAGCGCTGATCGGCACCTAACCAGCCACCATCTTGTTTGTGCTTATTCGCTGAATCGCGAACCACAATTTGGCGATGTGATTTTAAATCTTCGAGGGTAATTTCACGCTCTATCGCATGCAAAGGGTGATCTGGGTGTGCTACAGCAATAAACTCGATATCACATAACTCTTCGTGAAAGTTTGCCGCAATTGGAAAGCCGGTAATGGCAATATCAACCTGATCGTTTTCAAGCAGTTCATTGCCCCCCATCAGTACAGACTCATGCAACTCAATACGCAGTTGCGGGTATTGCGATGACGTGTCGTTAAGTACTTTATAAAGCAATTGTTGTGGGAAAATAGCATCAACGGCAATGCGTAACTTACTTTCGATACCTTCACCCAAGGTTTGCCCAATGGCCTCAACCTTAGCGGCTTCATCGAGTAAGTAATTGGCGCGGCGTAGCATCATTTCGCCGGCTTCAGTGAGCACGGTTTTGCGGCCTTGAATGCTGAATAATTTTACATTGAGTGCAGATTCAATTTTACCAACCGCATTATGAATACTCGATTGGCTTTTATGAATGCCTTGTGAGGCCTGGTTAAAGCCTCCAAATTCAACAACAGCACGAAACATGCGCCACTGTTCTAGCGTAATTCTTAGCATGATGTTCCTTTGCTTACTTAACTGCCTAATAGTACCTGTAAATGCTGAAAAAGTTTACTTTTTAGCAGTGGGCAACTCAATATACTCAAGCTCATCACCAGGAATGCTTGCAAAGCGCTGTGCTTGCCAATCTTGTTTTGCTTGCTCGATGCGCTCTTTGCTGTAAGCGACAAAATTCCAGTGTAAATACGGGACTTTATTAAATTTACTGCCACCAAGTAAAATAAAGCGGCTGTGCACCAGTGTCGTTATTTCGTGTTCGCTGTCATCAAGTAGCACAAAGTCGCCTTGGGTATAGCGAGTATCACCCACACTAATTTCACCATAAATAACATACACGGCGGTTTCATGATGAGGATGCGGTTTAGTAATATGGCTACCTTGCTCGGCTACCGTATCTACATAAAACATCGGTGAGTAGTTTTTCACCGGGGAGCTTAAACCATAGGCATCACCGACAATGAGTCGCATCAGCACGCCCTTTTCGATTTTCTCAGGCAGCTGATGTTTTTTGATATGCTCAAAGCGTGGTGCTATTTCGGTCATGCTCTCAGGTAAAGCAACCCAGCATTGCAGGCCATTAATGTCGTGCTCGCTCGCCCGTACTTCAAGGCTTTCTCTTTCTGAGTGCACTATCCCGCGACCTGCGGTCATCCAGTTTACATCACCGGGCTCTATTTGCAGGCTATTACCTAGTGAATCGCGATGGTAAATACTGCCAGTAAATAAATAAGTGAGCGTTGACAGGCCAATATGAGGGTGGGGCCTCACATTTATGCCTTCACCGCGAGGAAAGTGATTCGGCCCCATGTGGTCAAAAAAGATAAATGGGCCAACCATTTTTTTGTCAAAATGCGGCAAGATGCGTTTTACATCGAGCCCACCAATATCGTGGCTGGTTGCTGTTAATAACGTTGCCATATTTGCGCCCCTTAAAAACAAATTCAGCCAACAACCTAGGTTATTGGCTGGGATAAATGTTATGCCTGACTACGTTTTAACACTAGTTGATCTAGGCTGATTTTGCCTGCACCGACACTGGCCAATGCTAAAAAGCCGCCTGCCATTGCAATGTTTTTGTAGAACATTAAAAACTGCATTTGATCATCAAGTTGAAAGTGGAATAACAAAGCACTCACTAGGCTGAAACCAGCAAAGGCGACAGCGGTTAGTTGTGTTAAAAAGCCCAGTAAAATAAATAATCCGCCAACAATTTCAAAGGCAATCACAAACGGCAGTAAGAACTCTGGTAAACCGACACTGCTCATGTATTGAGCAGTTGCATCAAAGAATTCTATTTTGCTAAAGCCGGTTAGTAAAAAGATGGCCGATAAACCAATACGTGCCAATAAAGTGCTAATATTTTGTAAGTGTGGTTGAGCTGAGATTAAAGTAAAAAGTTTCATAGTAGGTATCCTGTTTAGTTAAGCAGTGTGTCTGCGATGGAGTAACTATAAATTCACTTTAAAAGAATTAAAAATTGTAAAATTAGCGTTTATCATTCTTTAAAAAAGAATTTAAAAGGAGGTTGAATATGAAGCTGTTGTTATTAATAGGGTTTTGTTTTTCGGTGGTTACGAGTAGCTTGGTGTTTGCCGAACAAAATTTACCAAATAGTCGTCATTATGCGTTGTTAGCATCAGATATTGCGGTGCAGCAAAGCTGGCAAGTTAAAGACACAATTAAAGGTTATGAGATGCTGGAATATCAAATTAACCTTAATAAAGGCGCTATCTTATCGGTTGATTTTACACCTTCAAACTCTAGCAACTACTTTAATATTTTACCGAAAGGCAACCCAACCGCTTTGTTTGTTGGCCCAGCAAAAGGTGATCATGCTGAGCTTACAATTCCTGATAATGGCGATTATGTGATTCGGGTATTTTTGATGCGCAATGCCGCGCGCCGTGAGGAGCAAAGTGAATTTACTGCCGATATCAGCGTCGTAAAAAGTACATTAAAAGGCATGCACCCAAGCTGGGATGTCGATGGTGATGGGATTAATGATTGCGAGAAAGACGGTAGCTGCGATCATACGGTTGACTACAGCCTTCCTCGAAAGTCGAATTAGGCCTTTATTGAGGCCTAATCAGCTGTATTATTCAGGCGCTACTTCAAGCGTTGTGAATAATGAGTAGCGTACGTTATCGATATCGGCTTCTGTTGGTTTTTGATCAACAGATGCTTCAATTAGATACATATCGGCGTGAGCGAAAGTCACCGTAAAGAAGCCTTTTTTGTCGGTTGTTACTTTCACTTCGTCGCGTTCATTACGGTAGCGAGCACTACCACGAACAATAGCAAGCTCAACGTCAGCGGCTGGTTTGCCATCCATTAATAATTGGAACTTAGCTTCTTCACCAGCAAATAGATCGTTCGGGTGAGTAGGGCCAGAAATTTCTAGGCCTTGACCAAGTAATGTTGGCTTAGAAGTGCCATTACGGCTGACAAAAGTATCAACTGTTGCGATTGATTTTACAGTACGTACCTCAGTTGCACCTGCTGGTAGGTCTGCTTCTTTTTTACCTGCGAACACACGACCGCGATTGCCGTCTTTATCTTTATAGAAAGTCATTAGCATTGGCTTTTGCTGCATAGCAATATGGTAAGTACCGTCTTGCGTTAAACTTACTGCCGCAGAATTTTTGCGTTTTAAGTAGTATGCACGAATTGTTTCTTCAACCGGTTTACCATCTGGAGCAAGAGCAATTAATAGGTTGTCGTCATACTCAGCGCCTTTTTCTTTCGGGCGGTATGCTTTATCTGGGCTAAACAACTCATTTGAAATACTGGCATCGATCATCACATAGTGAGTTTTCTCACCTGATAAAGAAGTGTGAGATGGCATTAACCAACGAGCATGTGCTTGTGCATAGCCAGATGCAAGCGCGGTGAAGGTCACAGCGCCGATCAGCGCTGTTTTTAATAATTTTAATTTCATTGTTTTTCCTTAATGACTGGTAATGGTAACAAAGCTAGTCGCGAACTCTTTTTCGCCTTTAATAGTGACTTTGCCGTCTTTCGTTAAGTCGATTTCAACGCGGGTGTAATCTCGACCACCTTCTTCACGTACAACTTCAACATTAAGTAGGTAGCTGCCAGGTTTAACTGGGTTGCCCTTTAAATCTTTACCTTGCCACTCAATGGTGTAAGTACCAGGGCGTTTTGTTGCACCTGTAACACCATCAAAGTTGTCGTTGCTACGACCGGCTTTTCGCCACCACTGACGTAAGTCTTTAAACCACTCTGCTTTCTCAACCCAAAGTGCAATCGTAGTAACGTGTTTACGCTCAGGTGTTTCTAGCCATAGCGCCACATAAGGGCGATGATATGGGGAAACATCTAGTTCAGGTAAAGTGAACTCAACAGTGAGGTTGGCGTCTTTTGCAAAGCTCAGAGGGCTGAATAAACAGCTAATTAGTAGAGCGACGAGTAAGTGGGCTTGTTTCATTAAGATACTCCTTTAAGTTGAGGCACCCAAACTAGATAAATGACCAAAGGCGTGGCAACTCCGAGGAGGGTTAACCAAAGACCTGCGGCACGTTTTTTACGGTTTTGAAAGAGAATAATTAATCCGGTGATGGCAAACAGAATCATCAAAAAAGCTGAAATATCAATGACCCAGCTCCATGCTTCTCCTGTATGGCGGCCTTTGTGTAAGTCGCCAATCAGACTCATAAAGCCCCCTGTTTGATAATCAATATTCAGTTCACCGGTTTGAAAATCGATTTCTGCATAGGCAAAGCCTGCCGGAAGTGGGTAGTCGAGCATTACCAAGGCATCTTCTTTTTCCCACTCAATACTCTTCACATTACTGAGTGAAAATTGCTGCTGCATGTACTGCTCTATTTCAGGATAAAGGTTTGGTAACGTGTCGAGGTTTGCTTGTGCTTTTTCGAATAGCGCAGCAGAAACAAGCTGTTGGTTTTGACCATTATGTTTATCATTTTCGAGCCAACTAACGTGATTAAGAATGATGCCGCTGACACAAAATAAAATAAGTAAAAAGAACAGGGCCGTTGAAAAATAAATGTGTAATGCACGGCTAACGCTGTAAAAGTTGCGCTTGTTAAATGAGAACATAATGCGGTTTATTCCGTTAAAGATACAAATATGATAATGATTTGTATTAACGATAACAAGCGAGTTTACGTTCTTTACATTTCTTTGTGCTAGAAATGAAAAGCGAGATACGCCATTACTGCGAGTTGTGAACTGACTAAACAAGCAAGCAACATTAAGCGCATCTGCGTGGTTAAATTAACTTGAATAAGGGTTGGTTTATTTGGTGCAGAAGGGCGATTAATTAAATACGCTAACACGCTTAACTCAATCACTGCCACAAGATACATCACCCAAATTGGCGCGGCACTTTGCAGTAAAAAAACATACCCGATTGCCATCCCAAAACCCGCTAAGAACTTGGCTCGGGTAGGTACAACCTTATGCTCTTGCCAGAACCTCAGAGGCTGGCCGTATCTAGGATGGTTGAGCAACCACGCAGACAGCTTGGGCGATGAGCGGGTAAAACAGGCCAATGCCAAGATAAAAAAGATAGTCGTCGGCATCACAGGCAGTGCAATGCCTATGATACCTAAACCCACCATCAATAACCCGAGTAATTGATAGCAGCCATTTTTATAGGCGGTAAACGCCGCTCTCACATTCATCAATAAAATTGAGCCTGATAAAACTTAAATCGTTGTTGTGCTTGCTCAGCACCCTCTATCAAGGTGGCCTGTTGCTCATCACTGAGTTCAAGGTTATCAATAAGATGGCTTAGTTGACAGCCCTTATTACATTCACTGGCTTTAGCTAGATAACGAGCACCACGTTGGTTATTTAACTTTAGCTCAGCTTCAACTTGTTTGCCTAATGTTGTCGCTGAAAATTGCGACCCTTCAATAACATATAGCCAACCAAGTACATAGGCAAAGTCGGCATTTTGAAAGCGGCAGGGGTACTGTTGATGATTTGGTAATGGGTGCTTTAAATCGTCTAAGTCCTGCTTGATTAAAGATAATCGCGTACGATCATGTAAGTTATCTATATATTGATGTAAACCAGCATGCTCGTAGAGGCCTTTTAATTCTAACTGGTAAGCATACTGTAAGGTTAAAAACCTTTTATAGTTATCTAAATCAGCACTAGGCGCTAGCGCTAATGAATGATGATCAATATCATCGGTTATGATGCTTATCGCTTGTTTTAGCTTTTCAGCTCGAGAAAGTAGCTCGAGTATTGGCATGAATAGGGTCCTCAGCAACGTCTATAAAGTAAATGCACGGGGTAGTTGATGTTGTCATAGGGTGAATACCCATACTTCCTAAGTGATAGTTTGATAAAGCTGCTATGCAGTTTTTATCAACAAACTCGGCTCAGAATGGGAGTGTATAATAATGATTTTCATTTCTATATCCAGAAAATGTTTTTGCTAAAGGTACAGATCGGACCTGAATATTCTTTGTTTTGTGTTTGTAACGTTTTATCAATACTCCAAAGCTACATTATTAAAAAGTAAAAAAGCATGGAGGTGTTTGACTGTTAAGTTTAGTTCCAACATGCTTTATAGCATGTACTAAGCGATACTTGATGGTCGTGTAAGGATATATGTCACAATAAGAATCTTTATAAAACCAATCATGAAAACCAGCCATAGAGCGGGTTCTGCTAAGGCTAATAATGAGAAACTAAAACATATACACGTTACTGCCATGAGCTTTGCTTTGACAGGTATTACTTTGTTTTCTTGCCATAAACGCAATGTTAATCCAAAGCGAGGGTGGTTAAGTAACTGCTTTGCATGTGTTGGTGAAGCATGACTAAAGCACACTAGGGCAAGTATAAAAAAAATCGTTGTTGGCATAATAGGCAAAGCCATACCTACAACTCCTAGAGCTACTAAAGTAAACCCACTTAGTTTTAGTGTGGTTTGTTTGTACCTTATTAGTCGAAGGTTAAATTTCATGAATACACTTGGCTTTGAAATTGTTGAAAACGTGTAAAGGCTTGGCGAGCACCTTCAATTAGGGCAGCTTCTTGGGCTTGTGTTAGCTCTAACGTGTCTATTAGTTGTGTGAGTTCTCGCCATGCACTTCCTCGACCTGCTCCAGGTCCTTTCAAATATCGAGCGCCATGGTTAGCATCGAAGTTTAGCTGTGCCTCTACTTGCTTACCAAGCATAGCAGCTCCAACTTTTGAGCCCTCAACAACATAGAGCCAACCTAAAGCGGTAGCAAAATCTGTCTCATGGGTGATAGAAGGTTCTAAAGGGGTTTCTGGTAATGCGTATTTCAGGTCTTGAAAGTCCTGTTCTAATAAAGACAAGCGACGACGTGCGATTAGATCATTTATATGCTTAGCAAGTTCTGGGTGTTCGTATAATGCACTGACATCTTTCAAGAAGTTGTACTGTAAACTTAAAAATAATAGATAGCTGCTTGTATCGGCAAATGGGTTTTGGGCCATGATGCTTTTATCGACATTATTGTGCACATCAGTCGTTGCTGTTTTTAGTGCTTGAGATCGCGAATGTTCAGTAATGGTAAGAGACATGTTTACTCCATAGATAAAGCACATTGCAGTGAAAAATGATCGCTGCAATGTATAAGGTAAAATAAGAACTTAAAGTTTGATTTCTAGGCCAAGAGTAATGGTCTTTCCTGGCTCGGGCATGGCGACAATAGAACCCGTTGAAACTTTATATTGGTCAGTTAGATTAGTAACAGATGTATAGCCACTCAGGCTTTCGTTGAACGTGTAATCAAGGTAAAAATCTAATTGATAACCAGATGGGATATACTCAAGTGCATCAACACCTGTTGATGATAAGAAGCCGCCAGGGTGGCGCTTATCGGTATGCTTTTTATAAATAAAACCTGTATCTAATGAATCATCAAACAAGGTTGCACCGATATTGACGATGTAACTCTTTTCTGGAGGAATTCGCAACGGGGTTAAACTGCCTAAAAAGCCTTCACTATTACAACGTTCAGCACCGCCAATATCTGCCAATTCATTTGAACACATCTCTACGTCTTGGTAATTGATCATTAATGCCGATGCATAGAGGTACTGACTTTTATAATCTAGTTTTAACTCGATACCGGGAAGGGTGAATGAGTCATAGTTTGTAAATGCATAGGTGCGTTGCCAAGAATACGCTTCAGGATCCTTGTTGGGTAGGTTCGCCGTAGCAAGCATATCTTTTATTTCAGTGTGGAATAGGCTGAAATTGA
The DNA here is from genome assembly GCF_005886115.1 of Pseudoalteromonas sp. S4492. NCBI lineage: Bacteria > Pseudomonadati > Pseudomonadota > Gammaproteobacteria > Alteromonadales > Pseudoalteromonadaceae > Pseudoalteromonas > Pseudoalteromonas sp. S4492. Next base: position 140,354 of record NZ_PNCP01000038.1, on the reverse strand, counting down.
AAGTAAAGTTATCATTGGTTGCGATGATGTCACTAAATGTACTTTCAATATTCAATTCGTATGAATTTGTTCGCTCAGGAGTAATTGGGTAGCCGGGTGAGAAAGAAAACACCTCATTAGAAACGGTTCCCTCGTATAAACTCGGCATTCGATATGCCTTACTATACTTAGCAGATACAAATGTGTTGCCAATCAGAAGATATGAAGCTTGCAAGGTTAAATCTAGTTTAGCATCAAAGTCATGCTCTAATTCAGCTTGGCGGTCTTCAATTTTGGCATCATGAAGGTTCATGTTTAATAGAAGTTCTAAGTCATTAAAATCTAATTGCGCATTAGCAAAAAAACTATTTGAGGTTCGCTTACCATCACGTGATGTAGGGTATTTTGTATAGAAGGTGTCTTCATAACCTTCTTTTGGTTTTAATTCTTCAGACTGCCACGCATAGCCAGTGGTTAAGGTTGTAGGGATCTGGCTGGCAATTTTAAAGCTTGATACATTATAAGCACTAAAGCCTGAACGAGTATTTGCATACTGGTGGGTATATTGTAATGCGTTTGAACCTAGGTTGCTTGCCAATGCATTGTATTGATCTAATTTAGCATGCGTGTTCCAAAGGTTCACTTTCAAATCGATAAGCGAGTTGTTCGTTGGTAAGTAGTGGTAAATAGCACTGATACTATTTACATGCGCTGTACCAAGTTGCCATTGTGGCATTGCCTCTTCACCTGCAGGAATTTCTTCCCATGTGCCGTCAGGTAGGCGGCGGTAATCACCTTCTTTATATTTGTGCCAATAAGAAGCGAGCATTTCCCCAGCGGCTTGTTGATGATGGCGGGTATTGACTTCGAGAGTGTGTTCATCGGTAAACTCATAACTAAATTTAGCTAAGTAAGATTCACTTTCAAAGCTCGTATTAACGACTTCTGCGCCAGGTGATACCGGAGGGTGAATTTCAAAAGTACTCAGCCAACCCTCAACAACTTCAACAAAATCTTCATAACCATTACTACCAGCAAAGTAGTTGCCGACCTTTTTGTCACTAAAAGCAAATACTGCGCTGAAGTCATCATTTTTATAAGCTGTAGCTAGAACCATTGACCCGTTTTCAAAGTCTGTACTGTTATGGCTTGGCGCTACTTGGTAATACTCTTGCTCTACAGGGTCATCACTTACTTTTGGCATGGAGTTGTTGTTGTATGTTTTTAGTTTTACTAATGCGCCTAAATTTTGACCTTCCTTTAAAATATCAGCAGGATTTAAAGTGCTCATACTGACTGTGCCACCGATAGCGCCTGCGCTAAATGGTGAGGCTTTTGCCGTAGGGCCTTTTTCGACATTCACTGTACTGATCAGGTCTGAGTCAATGTAAGTGCGATCAGAGGTGCCCATATAACCGCGGTTAGTGTGAGTAGACTGTAAGCTACCATCAATAAAAATGGGAACTCGGCCTTCACCCTGTACGCCTCGGATGCCCACGTCTAATGCACCTGCTTCGTTACGAATATTATTCGCCTCAATTCCTGAAAAAGTTGAAAAAATATCAGAGTTTGAAAGGCCGCTTGTGCGGTCCATCTCTTCTCGAGTTATTTTTAATTGCGTACCTTTTACTACGATAACTTCTATATCTTTTTGTTTTTCTGTTAAATCATTAGAGACAGCGCTGTCTTTATCGGTAGTAGAAGAGGTTGAGTTTTTTGAATTGGTCGACTTTATAACAATACTGTTATCGATTACTTCTGCTCGAATAGCTGTATTCTTAAGAGCGACTTCTAAAGCATCATATACTGATTTTTGGCCATGTATTGAAGGAGCGACAATACCTTCTAATATTTTTGCATCAGCAATAAGGTTCATGTTCGCTTGCTGTGCTAGCTGGTTAAGTGAGTTACTTAATGATTGCTCAGCAATGTTAAAAGTAAATACCGCTCTATCTTGAGCGGCAAGGGGAGCGCTTAGGGCTAACCCAAGTGCAAATGCCAAAGGTGATAATTTAGTGGTTAAAGAGTAAGGGGTTTTCATTCATTTACATCCAAGTAATTAACTAACTAAAATGAAAACGAATGAGAATGAGAATCCCTCAATAAAAATTTTATAAATTATAGTTTGTTTATAATTATCTGATCTTTTTCTGTTTTTATTTCAACAGGAACTACATGGGGTAATAATTTTAAAAAATTATCCAATTCTGAGGCATTAAATGTTCCAGACAAAGGTAGTTGGCTCAATTCATTGCTGGCAAATTTAAATTCTCTGTCATGGTATCGGTTGAACTCTACAAAAACTTCATTGAGAGGTGTGTTGTCAAAAATTAGTCGCCCATGTTGCCATGCATCAATAAGAGTTGGGTTGATATTTTCAACAGAGATACCTTGCTCATTAACATAAGCTTGCTGACCTTGTATTAGTTCAACGATATGCTGATTACTTTGAACCTTGACTCTACCATGCGAGACGCGAATGCGTGTGTTTAATGGTTTTTTATCGACTGTAAACTTAGTACCTAACACGGTTATTTTAGTGGTATCTGTATTGACGATAAATGGTCGCTTGGGGTTTGTCGTGACATCAAATAAGGCTCGCCCTTTTACTAAGGTATTAGAGCGAATGTGCTCATTAAAATTAATGTTTAGGTTTGTTTGTGCATCTAAATATAGCTTAGAGCCTTCTGGTAGGTTTACTTTAAGCTGCTCACCGATTGCTGAGCTATATTGAGCACTGTAATCGCTGCTTTCAGTATGGGGCAACAATGTGAAACTGATCAGGCTTATCATGAATATCGCTAAGCATGCTGCTGTTGCCATCCATACATTTGCTTGTGAAAAGCGAAAGACTTTTGATGTAGATAGGTTCTCAATTTCTTGTTCTGAAAACTGTGCTAACAAGCCGTCTATTTGTTTACTTTCTTCGAAAATAGTCTTGTGATCAGGGTTTAGTGAAAGCCAGTACTGAAATTGCTCTTCTTGCTCTGTAGTAAAGCCACACTTTTGCTGTTCTAGCCACTTATTTGCTTGCTCTTGCAATAATGTTTGCTGACGGTCCATTGTATACTTTCCTATTTTCTATTCAGTGTTTCACGGCATAACATCATGGCTGTTGCTAGGTGCTTTTCAACCATACTAACAGAAATGTTCATTTGCGATGCAATTTGATGTTGGCTAAGATTTTTAAACTTATAAAGTACAAAGGCTTGTTTTGTTTTTTGCGGCAGCTGTTCAATGCATTGGTAAAGTTGCTTGAGTTGTTGTTGTGCCGCGAGTTTTGATTCTGGCTCAAAGTCAGCGGGAGCAATAAGATCTAGTTCAGCCTCTTCGGTTACTTTTCGCTTTTTACGATACTGATCAATAACAATGTTTTTTGCTGTAGTAAAAAATAGAGCACGCTGCTGGGTTGAATCATGATTTGGATTGTTTTTCTTATGATTCAGTATCCTTAAGTAGGCTTCTTGTACAATGTTTTGCGCCTTTTCTTTACAGCCAACGGAGCGTGAAATGTAATTTAAAACTTCAGCGTAATAGCGTTCCAAAAGTCACCTTTTTAGGTAATTTAAAAAGGAAAAGGATACTAGCTGCCAGTCAACTAAATGGCAATAGTTTTCGTTTGCATTTGCAACTGGTTTGAGGTGTGACAAATAGCCCAGCGCAAGGCTGGGCTAAATAGGTGTATGGAGCAATAGGGTTACTAAAAGTAATAACCTATATTGATATTGAAGCGGGTTTCAGTCTCGTCACTGTCGCCAGCAACTGAACCCCCAACAAATGGTTGGTTTTTCGCTTGTACAAAATCAAAGTAAGTGAATAAACCGCCTGCAGCAACCGATACACCGGTTACATTCATCCAAGTATCAGCACTATCATCTGACTTGTCATAAATAATGCCGTAGTCATTGTAAAATTGCAGGTTAGTTACCGGGCCCCACTCTACAGGGAGGCTGTAAGCAATATTGGCATTAGTCATGGTCGCTTCTGCGGCAATACTGTCGTAAAACGCATAAGCACCTACAGCCATACGATCAACGTTGTCGATATCGTAGTTATACTCGCCGTGCTGTAGTTGGAAATTCCATGCACCTATTGTGCTATTTAAGTGCACAGCCCAGGCGTAGTAATCGCCAGCTTTATCTTCGCCATCATGCAAGCCACCTGATAACGCAGATACACCGAGTTCGGTGGTACCGCCGTCATGTTCAAAGTGATAGCCATAACGACCAGAGAAGGTGTTGTATTCTCCAATGGCATTAGTTGGTTCGGCATAAATGCCCTCATCAGCTGAGCGGAAACCTACAACGTCATAAGAATAGCGGTCGCTTCTGTCATCCACATAACCATCTACGCCACCGAGCTCATCGTTTTTGAAAAAGCCAAGGTCAAGTTGCCAGTTATCGGCAATTTTTCGTTTAAATAGCACACCTAGATCATGATCATCTTCAAGGCCAACATAGTAAGTGGTGCCAAAGAAGTAGTTGTGCGAATTATATGGCCAGTTACCAAAAGGCACTTTGGTAATACCTGCCTGTACTTGCCAGTCTTCGGCAAAATCATAGGCGGCATAAGCATATTTAACTGCAGTCATGTAATCGAAAAAACGAATTTCAGCGTTGAGCTGCACATCACCAACATCGCCCGCAAAATTTAACCTAAAGATGTCAAAATCGAAGTCACCACCGCGATTTTTATTACCATCGTCATAGGATGTATAACTGTAATTAGTACGGACAGCACCTCCGATTTTAATTCCGGACTCTTTCTTAGGTGCTTCAACAGCTGCAGTTTGTTGCTCAAGTTGCTTTTGTTGCTTAGCAACTTGGGCATCAATTTGCGCTTGTTTCTCGGCTTGTTGCTGAGATTTTTTCTCTGCAGCATCAAGTTTGGTTTGCAGTTGCTGCATTTGCTGTTTCAGTAATTGCAGCTGCTTTTGAAGGTCATCAATTTCAGATGCCTGACTAAGACTTGAAGTTGTGCCCAAGGCTATTGCGAGGGCTAACTTTGATAGTTTAAGCATGAATTATCGCTAGTTTGGAATGGGTACTAACTAGCATAGATGATATTCATGGTGAACCCAAGGGTAGTCAAAGAAATTTAATATTAATCAATCAGTTTTAATTTTTTCTATGGTTCAAAGGTCTTGGTGATTGCACCGACTTCAAGTAACGGTGACGCATCAAGTTGATCTGCGTCCATCATGGCAGCAATTCGTTGCATAGAGGACAGCAGTAAACTTTGCTCCCATTCTTCAAGTGCAGAGAACTTTTCAATGAAGTGCTCTTGTAGCGGTTGAGGTGCCTGTTCGAGTAATTGTTTACCCCGCTCAGTGAGGTGCAAACTAACGCGACGCTTATCAAGCTGGCTACGCACTCTAGTCACAAGTTCGCGGCTTTCGATTCGATCTAAGATATTGGTCACCGTCGCAGGACTTAAGTTTACATTTTGTGCAATGCGACTGGCGGTAATGCCATCGGTTTGTGCAACTTCATTCATAATGAGCAGTTGTGGACCTGTTAAGCCCGAGGTTTTGTTGAGCTGTTTTGAATGAAGGTCGATAGCTCTGATCACTTTGCGCAGCGATACTAATAGCTCGTCATACTTTTGCATGTTGATGTCTCTTAAAAAAGGCGGTGTGGAACAACCGCAATCGCAAAATATTACACATCTAATAAATTGAGTTCAAATAAATAACAACTATGTGGCTTATAATTTCCGGCCATAGTGGGTGTTGTTCTGTTCTTTAGTTAGTTAGAGTAGAAATTAAAAGCTAAAATTTAAAAATTAGATGGAGTAATTGTTGTTAACACTTAAAATGCTACTACGAGGTGACACCATCACTTTGTAGTAAAACAATTAATACAAATAACTAAATATTATTTACTAAAAGCCACTGCATTGGGTAAGGTGGATTTTTCTTTCATTAAATGGGACGAATTATGAAGTTATCGCCATCTGTTACGATTGAGCAAAGTGAAACCGGGCTTGAATTTATTAAAGTTGCCAGTGAGTTTTGTAGCGCAACTATTTTTCTGCAAGGTGCGCAGATCACTGAGTTCACGCCAACCGATAAAAAGCCATTATTATGGGTCTCAGAATTAGAAGATTACCAAGAAGGCAAAGGTGTGCGAGGTGGTATTCCTATTTGTTGGCCATGGTTCGGGGTAAGTCAACATGAAGGCTGGCCAGCTCATGGTGTTGCTCGCACAAGTTTATGGCGCGCAGAAGAAGTGAAAGAACAAGACGATTCGATTTATATCAGCTTGTCATTGCCGATGACGCAAGTTGATGAAAAATATTGGCCTTATAAAACTAAGCTGTTAGCAGAGTTTATTTTAACCTCTGGTTTAGAACTACGTTTAACAACTACAAACTTAGATAACCAAACTGTACAGTTCACTCAAGCACTGCACACCTATTTCCCAACGCCAGCCATTGAAGAAACAAAAGTAGATGGTCTGCAAGGCGCGAAATACATTGAATTTGCTGAAGGTCCTTTTGAGCAAAATGAGTTAGTGTCGTTCGCACGTGAAACAGACATGGTTTACACCGAAGCAAAAGATACTCAACGTATCATTACACCTGATGGCATTATTGAAGTAGGCCGTGAAAATTCAACTTCGTGTGTTCTTTGGAATCCATGGATTGATAAGTCAAAACGCCTTTCTAATTTTGCTGATGACGAATACCACGTCATGCTGTGTTTAGAAGCGGCTAATGTCCTTGATGATAGTGTTGAACTTGCACCTGGAGCAAGCCATACACTTGCAACAAAACTACGCTGGGTATAATTTATAACTCAGTGTTAGCACGTAAGGCCGGCGCCGCTGGCCTTTACAAGGAATTACCGTGTTTAGTAATCAACAAATAGAAACCCTTCCAAAGCATCAAACGATTCAATTCCAACCACTTGCAGATAATGCGATATGGCATGTACAACTAAATTGGTTGTTGTTTTATGTACCTCTAATGGCCGTGATTATTGCTGTTCGGCACTTTAATCCTGCCGTTAGCCAAGCTATTGCCACACCTTGGCTGCTGGTTTTGCCGTTGTTGATAATACTGTCGATGATCTACAACCTCTACAGTGTACGTGCCAAAGGCGTTGCAGTGAGAGAGCATGATATTGCGTTTAAGCGGGGTTTAATTTGGCAACAAACCACCTTATTGCCTATTTCTCGCGTGCAACACACCGAAATTCATCGCGGTCCAATTGAGCGAAAGTTAGGACTTGCGACACTCAGACTTTACAGTGCGGGTGGCATGAGTGCTGATTTACATATCAGCGGCTTAACTGACGAGCAATGCAATGATGTCCGCCAGTTCGTGCAAAGTTATGGTGATAATGCACTCATTCCAGAAAATGAGCTTGCCGATGAGTGATCAACAATGGCAACGGGTATCGCCATGGGCGCTACTGTATTTTATTGTGCACTTTGCACTGCGCTTTATAAAAGATGGGCTGCTTAATTTACTGCCAATTTTGGTGTTATTTGTCACGCAAGTTGAGCAAAAGCTGTTTTGGGGGCAAATAGCCGCTGCTGTAGCCTCGTTAGTTTTAGTGCTGTACGCCTTTGCTTATTATCGTAATTTTAAATACTGCATAACAGATGGTCACGAAATACTGCTCAATAAAGGGGTATTCAAAAAAGAGCGGCTAACCCTTAAATTTGCTCGAGTACAGAACGTCAACATAGCCGAACCTTTTTATTTTCAGCCGGTTAACTTGGTTAATTGTATTTTCGATGCCGCCGGTAGTAGTGCTCAAGAAGCGGTGATCCCAGGTGTAAAGCTTAGTTATGCCGAGCAAGTGCGCGAACAAGTTATGGCGTTTAAGGCTCAGTTACAGCAGCAAGAGCAGCCGTCTATTGAGCAAAGCGAAGCAACAGACACGCCGCAAACCTTAACGATCAGCAATGCTGAAATTGCTAAATTTGGCTTGATGTCGAACATGGCAATATTGGCATTGGCCGCGCTTGCCCCATTTATGAATATGATTTTTGAGTACCTCGAAAAAACCATCATAAACCGCCTAGAGGCAATGCTGATTGAGCAAGCCGCGTTCGTTGGTAGTGCCGCTGCAATCGCTGTTTTAATCATGGTTGTTGCTATTGTTTTATGTGCCATTTTACTTTCAGTTGTTATGGCTTTGGTGCGCTTTTTTAACTTTCAACTGTATTTTCAAGACGATAAGTTTAAGCGTGTGGCAGGTTTATTTGAGCGCCAGCAACTCTCGATCAGCGTGTCGAAAATTCAAAGTGTGCAAATCAAACAAAATATTATTGCTAGGCTCCTTAATCGCTATACCTTAATTTGCCCGCAAGTGAGCAGTGGGGGTGTGGCTGCTGGGGTTGCGGCTCATAAAAATAAACAAACGTTAGTGATGCCAGTAATCACTAAAGAGCAAGTACAAGCCGTGTGTGGCTGGTTATTTCCATGGTTTGTTGATTTAACAGAGCTTAACTTTATTAAGCCTGAGCGAGCTTTACTTTATAAAAATACGTTTTTATATGTAATCCTACCTACTGTATTTTCTGCTTTAATTTTCAATGCCTTATTTGATGCAGCTACAATCCTGTGGAGCATTGTCGTGGGCTTAGTTTTGATGATCGGTGTGTTTTTGAGTTATCAAAAAACGGGTGTAGCTTTGTATCAACATGACGGCCGTTTTTTTGCCGTATTTAAAACTGGCATGCTGGGTGTTCAGTATCGTGTTTTTGAAATCTATAAGGCGCAAAGTGTCACCACAATAAGCACTTATTTAATGCGTCGTTCACAGCTTAAAAGCTTGTATATACAACTGGCTTCTGGTTCTGTATCAATGCCTTACTTAAAAGCAGAGCTGGCTGAGCAGTTTGCTGATTTCGCCCTATATGAAATAGAAGGTGTTGAGCGGAACTGGTTTTAAATGAAAATAATTCTCAATATCATTGACTCATTTTAATATCGAGGTATACTAGCGCAACGTCAATAATCACGGGTGCGCAATGATTTATTTACTACCTATTTTAGCTATTTCAGGTGTTGTTGCCTTACTTTGTTATGCACGTTCGCAGCAGGAGTGTAAGGGCTTATGTGTGAGTGTTGCCGTTACAGCAATTGCTTTACTCGTAACCGCAGCTTTAGTCATTGCGGGGCTCGGTGCATTAAGAAGTAGCCTGATGTTTGCTGTGACTATTTTTATTATTTATCAATTACTAGGCTTGGTTCGCCCACTTAAAATCGAGTAATTTCTTACACTTTTTAACTTCAGCCTTTTAAAAAAGCATCGCATACTAGCCCTTAAATTAAGCAACTTGCTAATCAAGGATTGTGATGAAAAAAGCTCTGTTAACTGTGGCACTACTTGCTGCTAGCCACGCTTCAAGCCAAGAGACTTGGCAAACTATTCATACCGAGCACTTTAATGTGAATTTTAGTACTGAGAATCAGCAATGGGCCCGTTCAGCGGCAACAGAGCTTGAAATTGTTCGCGATAAGGTACTAAAACAGCAAAATCGTGCTCTTGATGAAGTGGTCGATGTTCTGGTTTTTGACCCATTTAACGCCTCCAATGGCTTTGCTTTGCCGGTGACTAACAAGCCTTTAATGGCTTTGTTTACTACGCCTCCACAATCCGACACGGTGATTTCTAACACCGATGGTTGGCAGCAGTTATTAATTTTGCACGAATATATTCATTTGGTGCACCTTGCTCAGCCTACTCGAAGTGACGTGCGCCAAGCTATTCGTAATAGTTGGGATATTTACGACTTAGTTGAAGGCGAAATGCCGCGCTGGGCTGCTGAAGGTTATGCAACGCTGCTTGAGTCGAAAATGACAGGGCGGGGTCGTTTATACGATAACCTTTCAGAGGCAATACTGGTTGAATTTGCACAGCAAGGCGCACTGCCACGATATAGCCAATTAAGTAGTACCGAAGGGGGTTATTTAGCTGGCTCAATGGCGTATTTAATGGGTTCTCGTTTTCTTGCTTGGCTTGAAGAGAACTATTCAGCGCAAACTCTTGATGCAGTTTGGACGCGCATGCAAGCGGTTAAAGCGCGTGATTTTAATGAGGCCTTTAGCGGAGTATTTGGCGATTCACCTGAACGCCTCTACCGCCGTTTTATTGCAGAATATACTTATAAAGCAATGGCTAAAGAGGTAAGTGAGCAAGCACTTACAAGTAAGCTTTGGTTGGAGCTTGATCTATACGCTTCGAACCCTGTTTTAAGTTTAGATAACAGTAAGCTTGCCATTGTTGAGCGCAACAAAGATGACGAAACCCGTTTAGTTATTTATAGCACTGATGACAATCAACAGGCTGCCGATGATTTTGCAAAGCAGCAACAAGCATTACTCGATGATGACCCTGCTGATATTGCTGATAAAGCCCCCAGTGTTTTTAAACGAAAGCAAAAACATGTGCTTCACCAAATTAATAGGCAGGGTATAAAAAACCCGCAGTGGTTAGATGAAAATACATTGTTTTTCACCGCCACAACAACTGTTGCTAAAGGCTCCATTCAAGGTATTTCTGATTTATACCGTTATGATATCGACACAGGTAAAGTGAGCGCTTTGACCCATCATGCAGGGCTGCGCCGCTTTAGTATCAGTGATAACGGGCAAACGGTTTATGCTGAGCAAACGAAGCATGGTTTCTCGGAGCTAGTGCGCCTTGACCTCAATACGGGTGTCGCTACGCCTTTATTTGAGAAAAGCCTAGAAACGGTTTATGACTATCCATTACTAAGCCCTAATAAAACACAACTTGCCTATTTAAAAGCGACATTGAATGCTAATTGGCAGTTGTATATACAAGATGTAAACTCTCAGCAATCAATAGCAGTGCCTATGCCTGATGGTTATCAGTATGTGTCACAACCTAATTGGCAAGCCAATGGCAAAGGGCTTTATTTTGTTGCCGGTAAAAATGCCGCTCTCGATTTATATCATTATGATATACAAAGCAATTCACTACGACAATTAACGCAAGGCCAAGAAGCTGTTGCACACCCAATGGCAATGAATAATGGTGAACTTTTGTATTTATCGATCACAGCTGAAGGGCCGAATATCAAGCATTTTATTGAGCAACCACAAGGATTAGAGGTTGTTGAATTTGCTAAAAGTGCGGAGCCACCACGAGGTCAGGTAACGAGCGAAGTATTACCTGAGGCTAAAATCTACCCGCAAAGCCCAACTGAGCCAGCCGATTATGATATTTGGCAGCAAAAACCCACCTTTTCATTGGCATCTCAGTATTACTCGGCATCATCTTCGCTGCTTACCCTTGGGGTCAAAAGTAACGACTTTTTAAAGCAGCTTGATTTACAAGCAGGCTACAGTGTTGATTTACATGACAAAGCATTGGAAGGGGTGTTCACGGCCGCTAAGTACTCAGCGTTTGATTTAAAATTTAAAGCGCTGTTATTTGATTACGACCTTGAATCAGCAAAACAGTACCATTCACAAATACCGGTGAACATAAGTAACACGGGGGCGCATCTAGCCATGAGCTACCCGTTGCAGTTTCAGCAGCTTAGTATTACACCGAGTTTGAGCTATAACTACAGTGATTTTAGTAAGGGGGATGATCAATGGTTAACCCTTGGACTTGAACAAAAATGGCAACATGATAGACAGCGATACGGTTTTGCTCAGTCTGTGAGTGCTCAGTGGCTATCCGGTGATGCCAACTCGAATAATTGGCAGGGCTATAACTTTGCCACCGTATTGAGCGGTTATGCTTTTGATATTCCTGTTTATGTTAATTTTGCACAGCAATATCGCGATGACAGTACCCTTGCGCTTGGCGGTTATGAGTCAAACTTAATTAATAATGACACGCAAAGTGGCTTTGTTGTTGCTCCTGAGCTGCCGTTTATTAGTCAAGCAGGTAACCGCTATAAAGGGTATGGCGGGGGCATTAGTTACAAAGATTCATTACCTTGGCTTTATTACCAGCAACATCAAGTTGATAACCGAGTCTATGCACAAAGTTATGGTCTCAAGTGGCAAGGTGACTTTAGCTTTGGTATGGGGCCCGCTGGTTTGAACGATGTAAATATTGATTTTGGCGTCGCCCGGGTAGAAGGAGACGACTTCGAAAATGATTTACGGGCTTGGCTAAGCTTCTATTACTCGTTATAGCCTAGTGTTGATCAGTTAAGGCGAAAAGCTTGGCGTGATACAGCGCCAGTTTTTCGTCTTTATTTTCTATCTCAATGGCTTTTTCTAGCCACTCCTTAGTGCTTTTTTCATTTCCTTGCTGATAACTAATAATCGCTAATTCGATATAGGGTTCAGATAAATAAGGGGCTAATGCAATGGCATCTTCGAGCTGTTGTTTCGCCTTGTAAAGTTGGCCATTGTTACGGGCGTTAATTGCCGTTGCCAGTAACTCGAACGGATCTTGCTCAAGCATCGCCAATTCTGAATTGAGCTGCTCTGCCAAAACCTGATCATTCAGTTGCTCGGCCAATACTGCGTAATTATGTAGTAAATTAGTATCTTTAAAGCCATGCTGCATTGCTGTTTGATAAATATGTTTTGCCCCTGCTAAATCACCCGCTTGGCGATGTAATACGGCGGCTAAATTATAAAGTGATGCCGCATTTGGGGTGTATTCATTGGCTTTTAAGATATAGCTGTAGCTTAAATCGAATTCTTTCAAGGCCAGCGCTTTTGCGGCCAAGTTACTATAATAACGGCTGATCAAGTCTTTTAGTTCAGCTCGACCAGAGTAAAAACTGCCACGTGCTGGAAAGTAATCGATGACTGTACCTGGTGGAACCAAGTAATTACCGTCCTCATTTAAAGGCGCGTAGACTTTGGTGCGAAAATGGCCTGACACATACACGATGTTACTTTGTTTACTGTAAACCGGTTCACTCGACACAGCTTGAAAGCTGGTTTTAAGTCCTGCTAGTTGGGCATAGGCATGGGTTAAGATTGCTAAGCTGATACAGTTACCCTGATGACCTTGAAGAGTCTGCTGGGCATTGAGCGTAGCGCTAAAGTAATTAAAGTTAGTGAGTTTACTTTCTAAGTAGCTATACAGGATTTGGTCGTCTCTTAAATCACCCCCTTGACGCGCGGTAAAATAATCAAGAAAACGCTGTTGCTCATCTGCAGGGAGTGTAAAGAGTTCAGGGTCGCTAAGTTCAACGTGTTTAAAATGTGTGGTGTTGAGTAAGCTGGCTACACTCGGTGGTGGCGTTGGTTGTTGTTTTGTACTTTTACATCCAACTAAAAAAGCACTCAAAACAAGCGCATATAAAATCGACTTCATAGCATTACCCTCCTGAACACTAATTACTCAATGTACCCAGATCGCAGAGACTATTCAAGCAGCTAATGAGTGTCATGGATTGTAAACACCCTGTATGGTTATCTTGCCAATAGACTGTTGTTTGTTTTTTATTCTTTATTGCATTCTAAAACGCTCTCATTACAATGCCGCGCTCTTTTAAATTGCTTAAAAAACATGGGTTTACTCTAGTTTTATAGGTGGTTTATAAACTGCTAACTTATTAACTAAATTGTAACGAGAGAGGTCTGTTTTGGCGCACTTTTTGCCGATTATTTCATGCTTTATTTTAGCGTTTAGCTTTTATCCGCTTTTAAATAAGATCCGTAAAAATCGCAGTGTGTCGGGCGTGTCGCTGTTAATGATGAGCTTTGGGGTCGCGCAAAGTGTGTATTTCATCACCTATAACTTGTTCTTTCAGCGCTTTTACATGGTTTTGCCGTTCGTTGTTACTGGCATGCTAAGTGGTGTGATCCTTTATTACTTTGTTCGTTACAATGCTGAGCGAAAGCAACGTATGCAACTAGCCGGGTTATTAGCCATGTCATTCGTGCCTTTTAGTTTGTTGCTGAACCCTTATTATGAAACGGCAACAGTGCTTAATTGGTTAACCTATGTGGGGTTAGTCATGAGCTCTATTCGTGTTATGCCGCAGACTTATAAAACCATTAAAAGTGGTGATATTAGTAATTTAAGTGCGCGCTACTTTAGCCTACAGTTTGTTGCTGGAAGCTGCGGCCTCGCTGCCGAGCTTGCTATGACTACACCGAGTGTGTCTCACATACTAACCTTTGTGATGATATTACTGACTAATGCAGCGCAATTAGGATGTATTCAGTATTATAAATCACGCCCAGCAATGGCTTAAATGCCTAAGTAATATTCCGTTTATTAACTCGTTGCTTTATGGCACATTATCTTATCGCTATCGAAAGGATAAGATATGAATTGGAATCAATTAGGCTATTTATGTCGATTATTATCGCCAATAAGTGGCCTAAATAAAGCACAGCAAGAAGCGCTTAGTGCCCCGCAACACTTAGAAATTTATAATGATGGACAAAAAAATAGTCCATTAGCCACTAAGCTTGCAAATGACCTTAAAGAAGCTGAAGGTGAACAGCAGCAAAGGTTAGCGTTAAGTTATGCAGCGTTATCATCAACACTAAAAGAGCACTCTTTCGACTATAAAACCAAGTTGCTTTATCTGGGTGTACTTTTCTCAGTTTTCATCCTCGTTAACTTTATTTATCAGCAATTTGTTATTCCTTCATTCTCAAATGTGTTTAGCCAATTTGATGTGCAAGTTACAGAGCACATGGCTAATTTAGCTAGGTTCTGGCTGGTAGCAAGTATTGCGCTCGGCTTGTTCTTGATGGTTATTATATTTACTGTAAATGCACTTCGACAGTTTGCAAATCTGACTTTACTGAATGCTTCATCAGCCCAATTAGGGCTAATAATCCCCAAACAAATTAGGCACAATTATGACGCTTTAGTCGCTCTAATTGAGTTTCCATTGTATGGAACACTACAGAACGATACTCGTGAGTTATCTCATTTAAAAACATGTCAAAGTAATGGCTTGGATATTGCCGAAGAGCTAGAGCTCCTTGTAGTCAATAAGCTTGAAAGCTTACGCGGCGATATCACCGCGCATACCAACAGACTCATCACTATATTTAGTATTTTATTGGTGATATTAATTGCCCATTTCTTAATGGGAGCATATGAGCCTCTATTCTTAATGGGAGAGATAGTGTGAAAAATAAAGGATTTACGCTGATTGAGTTAATGGTTGTAGTCGCCATCATCGGCATTTTAGCTTCTGTTGCATTACCACAATACAGTCAATATATTCAGCGCAGTGAACTAGCGGATCCCTTAGCTATGGCGTCAACCATTCGAGAAGACGTTACAACCTTTTATTTGGAGCACGGCCGCTTTCCAAAAAACAATGAGCAAGCAGGTGTCCCTGCAAGTAAGTTTTTAATTGGTAATCGGGTTACGGGGATCACTGTTGAAGACGGAGCGATTCATATTAGTTTGGGTAATAAGGTATCGATGCCTTTGCAAAATACAGTATTAACTTTTCGCCCTGCGGTTGTTGTCGGAAGCCCTACAAGCCCTATCGCTTGGCTTTGTGGGTTTGATAAACCTGTAACGGGTATGCAAGCGGTTGGTGAGAATAAAACGACTGTGCCAAAAGACATATTACCTTCGTCGTGTATTGATAGACGTTAACTTTAAAAACAAAAGGCTGCTAAGTGGCAGCCTTTTTTGTGTTGCTAAGCTTAAGCTTCGAGGGCTTTACTAATTAAGCGATCGATATATTGCTTATGCGCTTTAGCTGCGGTGTCTGCACCCCAAGGCACGCTCATATCAGCAATTTGATTTAACTGATAAAGCGCAGCTGCTTTGGCTAGGTTGTCGTGCTTACTCGCTTTGCCTAAACCAGCAATCGCGATTAGCTGATTCACATATTCAATTTGTAGGTTGTGACTTAAGGTATTTGCTTTTTTGCTGTCTACAAAAATGCTTGCTGTTAAGTCATTCATAAATTGGTTAAGTGAATACTCATTACCATACATAGCACTGTCTGAAATACGCAGCATGACAGCCGGGTGTAATAACTGGGCAAGTACCAGCTTTTGCATGCCTAAAATCATGCCATGTGGTTTAGGGTCTTCGTTCTTACCGTAATGATTAAAACCACGACGTTGCTGTAGCAGGTAGTTATAAAGTGGCTGCATACTAGCAAGCACATTTGGCGAGAATACTTTGTCGGCTAACACTTGCATTGCATGTTGTTGGCGCTCAAGTGGCACTGGTGTAAGTGGCGTGCCATTTTTATCATCGCCTACAACATTACGCTCTACATAAACACCACCGATTTGACGTGACACTACGCCGGCTTGTGTTCTGTAGCTACCAAATAGAATGTTTGCTGAGGTAACAAGTTGTTGGTATGACTCGCCATTCACGGTGGCTTTGTCTTTAAGTTCAGTAAATAACTTATTGATAAGTGCCATACGATCATCAGCATATGCGGCAGGATTCGATGACATATCGCCAATCATCACGCGAGGGTCGATATGACGACCAGGGGCGCGCATGTCATCAGCATCATTACCAAACGCTAAACCGTGCTCTGATGAGCGAGCGAGAATTTTCTCAAGGCGTTGTTGCTCAGCCGCTTTATCAGCTAATGCTTGGCTGTAGCCGTATTCAATCGCCCAATCATCGTAAGGGCCAGGTTTGGTTTGGAAAATATCACCTTGCTGCATGCCAATAGGGGCAATGTTTGCTGGTGCATAATCCATCACCGAGCCAGTTACGATACCTTGTGTTTTACTCTTATCGTGAACTTCTTTTTCATCCCACAAAATAGACGACTTCATATTGTGGTTAAGACCAAGGGTATGACCTACTTCGTGTAACACCAGCTGAGTTAAACCTTGGCGTAAAATCTCTTTGTCTTCAATGCTCGCACCTGTGCCTAAGCCTTTAGCAAGTAACATGTTTTCTTGAATACTGTGACCCAGTGAACAATGCAGTTCTGAGGTGCTTGGGCTGCTTTGAAGTGTTGCTGCACCTTGCGTGTATAAGGTGTCGTACATCCAACGGTTTTTCATGAAAACATACTCTAACATGATGTCAGAGCCTAAGATCTCACCAGTCAACGGGTTAGCAAGGGCTGGGCCGTAACCACCAAATGGTGGGCGTGGTGATGCAGTCCAACGTAATACGTTGTAGTTAATATCGCCCGCATCCCAATTTGCGTCATCAGGTTGTACTTTTACTTCGATGGCATTTTTAAAGCCCGCTTTTTCAAATGAGCTATTCCATGCCAGCACGGCATCACGAATGGTGTCTCGCCACTCAACAGGCGTGGTATTTTCAATCCACCAAGTGATCGGTTTAACTGGCTCAGAAAGTGCAGCTGATGGGTCTTTCTTTTGCAAGTCCCAGCGTTTGATGACATCTTCATAAGGTGCCCAGTCTGCTGATGTCATATTGTCGAATTCGTTAGTAAAATAACCAATACGCGCGTCATCTTGGCGAGCTTGATAATCATTTTTTGGTAACGCAACGAATGAATGTTGGACTTTAATTGAAATATTACGAGGGTCGCTTACGGCACCAGAGCCTCGTACAGTTGGGTTGGCATTATTGAATACATAATCAACCACAACATCTAGGTTATTTGGGTAAGGGCGCTGTTTAATGATACGCGACTTTTTGTCGTCTAATTTACCAAGTTTAAAACGTTTGCTGGCATCTTTATCTTTTGGATTCGCCCAAGGTGAGACTTTATGCAGCGCTTCACTTAAAAATAGCTTATCAACATTAAAGGCTATTTTGCCGCCTTCTTCTTTTTCGATTTTGATACTCGCAAGGACAGCTTCGCTAATGTTGGCATCGGCAGAGCGTGCTAAGGCTGAGTTTTCATCAAATTTATAGCGCGGCGTTTTGCTAATAATATCAATGCGGTCAAAATATTTACGGAATTCAATTAGCTTTGTCTCGCGGTACGCCCCTCTGAAGTGACCTGCATCAGTAACACCATCAACGGTGTGAGCAAAATACACAAACGGCGTATCGAGTTGAGATTGGTCGATCACCATTAAGTTGTCGCCCGTTTTCGCATCTTGGTAAATACTGAAAACACCGGCAAACTCGCTTTTATCTTTGATCATTTCAGCCAGTGTTTTTGGCTTCTTTTCTTCTTTTTTCGCTTCGGCGGCGTGGCCATTCATGGCAAACGCTAGGCTTAGTGCCAGCGCAATGTTTGTTATTTTCATTGTTAACTCGTTCCTTTAATTATTTCTCAATCAAGTTTAATGAATTAACCCTTTGATAAAAGAGTGTTTGTTAACAAGTGTGAAAGGGAGAGTGTAAGCTTTTGATATTAGGTGTTTTTTGTTTGTAACAAATTGTTCTTAGGTGGAATTTTTGCTTTGTATTGCCAATTTAACTGTTTTTGTAACAGTTCCTTACAAATGTCACATTAATGTTTCTGTCAGCTTTGGTATGATAGGGCCAGTGAAAATATTATAGGTGTAAGTTATGCGCACAAGTTTATTAAAATGGATCTTACCATTTGTTGCATTAATCGTTGGTATTGCTGGTTTTAAGGCAATCAACGCTATTGCTCAAGAGCCTAAAGACAAGGATGTAGTTGATGTGCGTCCTTTGGTACAGGTTGAGCCGGTAGCAAGCGATGATCATCAAGTGATTATTAACAGTTACGGTGAAGTTAAACCGCTAGAAAGTACTTTGATTGCCTCACAAGTGGCTGGTGAAGTAACTAGCTGGCATCCAAACTTTGTTGCGGGTGGCATCGTAGCCCGTGGCGAAGTGTTATTTACTATCGAAAAAGATAACTACGAAGCGGCTGTACTACAAGCTGAAGCGTCGCTTGCAAGTGCACAAGCGGCACTGATTGAAGAGCAAGCCCAAGCTAAAGTGGCACAGGATGAAGCAAGACGCTACCCAGAGCGTGAACGCACTGACTTATTCCTACGTAAACCTCAAGTTTTAAGCGCGCAAGCGGCTGTTAAATCAGCGCAGGCTGCATTAAAACGTGCCGAGCGTGACCTTGCTCGTTGTGAAGTCAGAGCGCCTTATGATGCACTGGTGATCAGCCGTGAAATTGGTGTCGGTCAATACATCAATGTGGGTAGCCAAGTTGCTGAAATTAACAATATTGAAAGTGCTGAGATCATCGTGCCAATCGCTGGCTTTGACAGTGTATTTTTACCAAAACGCTTAAAAGGCGTTAAAGCAACCATTATCAATAAAGGCTTAAACAGTTTTACTCGTGAAGCTGAAATTGACCGTGACCTAGGCGTTGTTGATAACGCAACGCGTATGAGCAACTTAGTGGTTCGTGTTGATGACCCATACGGCTTAAAGCACGACGTACAACCAATTAAATTTGGTGCTTATGTACAAGTGAACTTTGCAGGTGCGACATTACAAAACATCTATCGTTTACCGCAGTCTTTAGTGAATAACCAAACAGTATGGATTGTGAACGGCGAAAATAAACTTGAGCCACGTAAAGTAACTGTTGTGCGTGAAGAAGGCGAATTCTTCTATGTAAGTGATGGCCTTGAAGTGAATGACCAGCTAGTACTTACTTTACCTGAGTATCCGCAAGAGGGCATGGAAGTAAAGATTGCTGGTATGAAAGAAATGACAAGCGATGCAGAAACTGCAGCGGTTGATAAGCTGTAAGGTAACCTTATGACAGACGCAAATACAGAAAAACAGTCTGGCCTTATTGCCTATTTTGCCAATAACTCGGTCGCTGCTAACTTAATGATGGTGTTTATCATCATCATGGGGATTATTAGTTATTTCACTATTCAACGCCAAATGTTCCCGAATATTGAAATTAATTACATCGAGATACAAGCCAATTACCCGGGTGCCTCGCCACAGGAAATTGAAGAAAGTATTCTGATCAAAATTGAAGAATCGCTCAAAGATGTCACTGAAATTAAACGTGGTGTATATCGTGCGTTTCGAAATAATGGTCGTGCAAGCTTAGAGATCAATACAGACGCAGAGCTCACGGATGTGCTTGATAAAGTGAAGCTACGTGTAGACAGTATTGCGACGTTCCCAGCAGGCATGGAGCCTGTGACGATTAGTCAGGTTGAGTTTCGCCAAGACGTGATTGGCATGAGCTTAGTCGGTGATATTCCACTGACTGAGCTAAAGCCAGTTGCGAACCAAATCGAAAATGAATTACTGCAACTATCTAATGTGTCATTGGTGCAAAACGATGTACCACTTGATGAGATTGCGATTGAAATCGATCCAGATTCACTGCGTCAATACAATCTGACTCTGAGTGATGTGGCCAGTGCGGTACGTCGTTACTCTGCGAATATTTCAGCAGGCCAATTACGTACTGACGCAGGTATTATCTCGGTACGTGTTGAAAACCAGTATTACAACGGTGATGAGTTCCGCCAGATCCCTGTAAAAATTGGCGCGAATGGCGCGAAAGTGCTGCTAAACGATATCGCGGTGATCAAAGACCAATTCATAGAAGGTGAACGCTACTTTAAATTTAATGGTGAAAATGCCGTTTATTTATCTGTAAAAGCAACTAAAGAGCAAAACATGATCCCGGTTGCTGAATCAGTTAAAGCGTTTATTGAACTAAAGAATAAAGAGTTACCTGCCGGTATTCGTCTTGTGCCACTGATGGACATGACTTACTACCTCAATGCCCGTTTAGACATGATGAAAACCAACCTATTTCAAGGGGCTATCTTGGTTGCCATTATGTTGTCTATCTTCTTGCGCTTTAAGCTAGCACTTTGGGTAATGATTGGTTTACCTGTGTGTTTCTTAGGTGCAATGATGATGATGCCATTATTTGGTATCAGTATTAATATTGTGTCGTTATTTGCTTTTATTATGGTACTGGGGATCGTGGTCGACGATGCCATAGTCATAGGGGAGAGCGCCTACACCGAAATTGAGAAAAAAGGCGGTGGTGTTGTGAATGTAGTGAATGGCGCAAAACGCGTTGCTACCCCGGCAACATTTGGTGTTTTAACTACGATTGCTGTATTTGCACCGTTTACGTTATCAAGTGGACCAGAGAGCGCATTCTTCTTTGGTATCGCTGTGGTGGTAATTCTGTGTTTGGTATTCAGTTTGATTGAATCGAAACTTATTTTACCAGCGCACATTGCCCATACTAAGTTCCCGCCAATTAATCCTAATAGCTGGCGAGCGCGCTTTAACAAGCGTTTCTTTAACTTTGTAAATGGTCCGTATAAACGCTTTATTGTGCGTTGTGTTGAATGGCGCTGGTTTGTGTTGTTTGCGTTTGTTGGCTTGTTAATTATGACCTTTGGTCTGATTACATCAAACCAAGTGCGTGTTGTACCAACTCCAAAAGTACCTCATGATTTTCCGCAAATTCGTTTAGAAATGAATGAAAATGCCTCGGATATGCAAACAATTAATGCGATCCGTGAAATCGAAGCCATGGTACACAAAGTCGACCAAGAGACAGAGCGTGAGTTTGGCCAAAAGCTGATTCGCGATATCTTAGTGTTTAACCAAGGTCGTACTGAAGCACAGCTACTGGCTCCGCTGGTCGATGAAGAGTTACGTCCTTATAACGCATTTGAATTATCTCGTCGTTGGCGTGAACAAATGCCAAGTATCCCGGGTGTGAAATCACTGCAAATTTACGATGACGTGAATGGCGGTGGTATGGATGGTGAGTTTGGTTACTTACTTTACGGCCCTGATATCGATACTTTAAATGATGCAGGTCGTCGTTTCATCCAACTATTACAACAGCAAAAAGGCTTGTTTGATATTAGTTCGACCATCGATCCGGCGAGCAAAGAAGTGCAATTAAGCTTAAAACCTGTGGCATATGATTTAGGTTTAGACCTTGCCAATATTGCTAATCAAGTAGGTGCAAGTTTCTACGGTGGTGAAGCTCAGCGTGTTATTCGCCGTGGTGAAGAAGTGCGCGTCATGGTTCGTTATCCGAAATTAACACGTGAAGCGTTTGCCTCATTAAAGCATGCCGTTATTACAACACCTGCTGGTAAAGAGGTCATGCTAGGTGATGTTGTCGAGCTGAATGAAACGCCAGGTATTAGTTATATTCGCCGTGAAGGTGGCTATCGTACTGTGTATATCTACGGCAGTATCGATGAAGAAGCGATTGAACCGGGCGAAGTTGTTAAGCAAGTTAAAGAGACTCTGTTACCGCAACTTAAAGAAGAATACCCATCAGTTAAAACTGAGTTAGGTGGTTCTATTGAAGAGCAACAAGCGCAAGCTAATGAGCAAATCATGTTCTTCATCGGCGGTATGATTTTAGTGTATATCTTGCTTGCAGTACCGCTTAAGAGCTATTCACAGCCTCTTATTGTTATGTCGGTTATTCCATTTAGCTTAACCGGTGCAATTTGGGGTCACTTCTGGTTTGGTTTAGACATTAGCTTGATGTCGGGCTTTGGTTTGATTGCGGCAGCGGGTGTGGTAATTAACGACTCGTTAGTTATGACTGACTTTGTAAACCAAGCGCGCCGTGAAGGTATTTCAACTCGCGAAGCAGTTATCGAAGCAGGTTGTGCACGCTTTAGAGCAATCACCCTGACTTCAATTACAACCTTTGCTGGTGTACTACCGATTATGTTCGAAACCAGCTTACAAGCTAAATTTGTCATTCCAATGGCAGTAGCACTTGGTTTTGCGGTTATGTTTGCAACTCTAATCACGCTAGTACTTGTACCTTGTTTGTACATCATCATGAGTGATGTGGGTAATATCTTCTTGAAAGTATTCCGTGCGGGGCACCGAGTAACGACCAGAAGAAAACTAGCAAGGGATTAATACCCCCTCAGTTTAAAAGCCAACCTAAAGGTTGGCTTTTTTGTATCATTCGTTTTTGCTAGTAACTATTTGCTATATAAGACGTTTGGTTACATTCTTTTGTTTGATTTGTGATTCGGTCACGATTATACTCAGTCTTGTTTTTGGCAAACTAACTGAAAGGTTAGGACGCAAAGTTTCCGGTCTAAGGTTTTAAACTATGATAGCGGGACCGCTGATAAGCACATAATCTAGTGCTTTGGATCTCTTGCCTCAAACTAAAAGTATTTATTTTGTTCGGTTGTTAGATAATGCCTATTAGTTGTTCTTAGGGTGATATTTTGTTTATGCATACGTCAATGGCCTCCGGGAAGTGGTTGCCGATTGGTTGCTTAAATCATCATACCCAACTGTTTGTTGGTGATAGGGTGATTGTGACCTTTTATGACATGCAAGGAGAGCTAGTCGATTTATCATTCGAATACCCGATCAGCAGTTCCGATCAGGGTGAGCCTCATAATTGGCCACGTTCTGTTGCCGAGCATATTAACGTGCATATTCCGCTGGTTAAAGCGGGCAAAATGACCGAACAAGGTTTAGTGGTTGCGTACCGTTCAAACCAAATTTATGCCCTAGAAGGGTCGGGCATTACGCAGGTAAAAGTGGCGTTTAATTGCATCGCAAAATGTAAAGAGCGAGTGCAAGATAGTCTGCAAGATTATGACTATGTCTACCCACAAGCATGCAGCGATTACAGTGCGGGTGTTAAAGTACTACAGCCAAAAACGGGTCATATTTATATGTGTAAACCGTGGCCATTTAGCGAGTTTTGTCGTGTTAAAGATTCACACAACCCGCTGTTTGAGCCAGGTGTAGGAAAAAGCTGGGCTATGGCTTGGCAGCAAGTATCGCATTAACAGTTTCCCCCTAAATGCTATTTTAGCATTGCTTAGCCCACTCAATTTGAGTGGGCTTTTTTAATACCAACCCGCAATAATACTTAATCATTTTGAGGGATTAAACCTGTCGCTAACTGCGTTATAAATTTCTCATTTAGAACAACTAAATAACGAAATTTTTGCCTTGTTATCAACGAGGTTTCATTGCCTCAAAATAGACTACTTAATTAAGCTGATTGGTATAATTCTGTGATAAACTGCTAGCAATTCGTTTTTTATTTTGGTTTTTCCCTGTGTCATCAAAATCGTATTCTTTGTCTTTACTCGCGCATCCTCCTGTTGCCAAAAAACACCCTCATCCATTAACGACTCACCAACAGACTCGCACCGATCACTATTATTGGATGCGTGATGATGAGCGTGAAAATGAGGATGTATTAGCGCACTTAAATGCCGAAAACGATTATTGTGATAAGCAACTAGCCGATATAAAACCACTGCGCGAACAACTATTTAATGAGCTAAAAGACCGTATTGTTAAAGACGACAACACGGTACCAGTAAAAGATGGCCAGTATTGGTATCACTCAGAAGTACGTGGCGACGATGAATATGCACGCCATTATCGCAGCAGCTCAATAGAAGCGCACGACAAGCACCTGTTGTTAGATGTAAACCAATTAGCTGGCGACTACGAATTTTATGAATTAGGCGAAGTTGCAATTAGCCCTGACGAGCAGCTACTTGCTTACTCTGAAGACACCGAAGGGCGCCGTATTTACACTGTGCGTTTTAAAAATATTGCCAGCGGTGAGATGTTTAGCGATGTGCTGGAAAACACCGAAGGCCAAGTAGTGTGGGCTAATGACAGTAAAACCGTTTTTTATGTAAAAAAAGACCTACAAACCTTATTGGGTTTTCAGGTTTACCGCCATGTTTTAGGCACCTCGCAAGCTGATGATATACTGGTTTATGAAGAGCAAGATAAAAGCTTTTTTATGGGGCTTGGCAAAAGCCGCGATGAAAGCCTTATCATTATTGACCTTGCTACCACAGAAACAAACGATACTTGGGTGCTGGATGCCAATAACCCAGAAGGTGAGTTTAGTGCCTTAATGCCACGCGAAGAAGGCCATGAATTCGATGTCGATAAGCTAGGTGATACCTTTTACATTGTGACTAACTGGCAAGCAAAAAACTTTCGCTTAATGACGGCGACGCAAAGCACCATTGCCGATAAAAGTCTTTGGCAGGAGCATACACCGCATCGCGAAAACGTATTGTTAGAAGGAGTCGAGATTTTTGATGACTACCTTATCCTCACAGAGCGAGAACTTGGCCAAACACGTTTTGTTGTAGTTAATCAGCAAGCTGAGCGTCTTACTTTAGAGTTTGATGATCCTTGTTATTATGCTGCAATTGCCATGAACCCCGAGCCGAATGTGAGCACTGCGCGTATTTACTATTCAAGCTTAACGACGCCAGGTTCTTTGTATGATGTTGATTTAAAAACAGGTAACAAAACCTTATTAAAACAACAGCAAGTGCTAGGGGATTTTAACCCAGAACATTATCGCTCAGAGCGTTTAATGGTTACTGCAAGAGATGGCGAGAAAGTACCCGTTTCTTTGGTTTATCGTATTGATAAATTTACTAAAGATGGCACTAACCCAGTACTGCAATACGGCTATGGCGCGTACGGCATTACCATCGATCCTAGCTTTTCAAGCAGTTCATTAAGTTTGCTAGACCGCGGTTTTGTTTATGCGATTGCACATATTCGCGGTGGCGAAATGCTAGGACGTCACTGGTATGAGCAAGGTAAAAAGCAATATAAGCAAAATAGCTTTAGCGATTTTATTGATGTTACGCATGCGCTTACTGAGCAAGGCTATGCACACCCAGAAAAAGTATTTGCGTCTGGTGGCAGTGCTGGTGGTTTATTAATGGGCGCCGTGGTTAACCAAGCCCCTGAGCTTTATTTAGGTATTGGTTGCCATGTGCCATTTTTAGATGTGCTAACCACGATGCTCGATGAGAGTATCCCCCTGACGACCAATGAATATGACGAATGGGGTAACCCAAATGATCCTGCATTTTATGATGTAATTCAGGCTTACTCGCCGTACGATAATATTAAGGCGCAGTCTTACCCTAATATTCTCGTTACTACCGGATTCCATGATTCTCAAGTGCAATACTGGGAACCAATGAAGTGGGTTGCAAAGCTGCGAGAGTTTAAAACCGATGACAACATTTTGGTATTTAAAACCGACATGGATGCAGGCCATGGTGGCGCATCGGGTCGCTTTAAAAGCCTTGAGGAAAAGGCATTAGAAATGGCCTTTTTTATTGCTTTATTACCAAATTAAGGCTTAGATAAATAAGTAAATAAATTTTATAAGCGTAAACTTAAGTTGTATTTCAAAGGGGTAAGCATGTTTAAAGCCCATGGTGATTGGCGCTATTTTGTAGAGCCGCCAGTGATTTATGTGGAAATTAGTGGCAGCTTTAATAAAGAAGCCGTTGCTTCATTTAGTATTGAAATCGCTCAAGAAATTATGAAGTATCCAGAGCATTCCATTCAGTATGCTGTGGTCAATTTAGAGCAATTTGAATTAGCAACTGCCGATAGTATTGAGATTGCAAAGGTTTACTTTCAGGCCGTTAAAGCGCGGGGCTACAAACGCGTTGACTATATTAAAGCGAATATCATTGCTCGCAATTTATTAGAAACAGTTTGGTCGGGCGTCGAAATGGATATTAACTTTCACCCAGATGCTGAAAGCTTTTTTCAAGCAAGACCTGAGTACGATAATCTAAGAAAGTGGTTAAAGTAGAATATAAAAAAGCCCTCATATGAGGGCTTTTTCGTATCTGTTGTAAATATTAACCAAGGTAGGCTTTTAACATCCAAACAAGTTTCTCTTGTTCTTTGATGTAGTCGCCCATAAGTGATGCTGTACCTTCGTCATCTGCATCACCTGCTTGTGCGAGGATTTCACGCTGCATCTGAATAAGCGTGCTGTAACCTGCTAATAGGTTTTCTACTGCCGCTGTGCCTTCAGTGATATTTTTAGCTTCACTAATTTTGCTTGCTTCAATGTACTCAGAGAATGCGTGCACAGGTGTACCACCTAACGTTAAAATACGCTCTGCAATCTCATCTACTTTCTCAAGCAGTAGGTTATAAATTTCTTCAAATTTAAGGTGTAATTCAAAAAAGTTACGACCTTTGATGTTCCAATGAAAGCCGCGTGCGTTCATGTATTGAATTTGGTAGCAGCTTAATAAAGAGTTAAGTGATTTTACGATATCTTCACTTTTTGCGCTGTTTAAACCAATTGCATTTACCTGTGACATAGATTTGCTCCTTAAAAAAACCGTTATTTGTTTACTTGCTAGTGCTTGGTGTTAAGTATTAGCCATCTTGGTTAATCTGTAAAATGGTTTAATTCGAACGCTGTGATAGGTTTTAGCTATCAAAGGTTGGTTTTGTCCATTTGTGCACTATCAACATAACATTAAATTACTTTTATATAGACTTGGGGCAACTGAGCAAAAAATCTACCTTATTTTACGAATATTTTAAAATTAGGCAGAAAGTATGATCTAAAACAAGGTTTGCACTCGCTGCTAACAACGCCGATTTAGAACTTGATTTAGGTCAAAAAAGCAACGAACTAGAAGCGCATAATGACTTTACCGCATTTAACCAGGAGAAGAAAAATGGACGGTAAAACAGTTAAAGAAAATAAAGCAGAATTAGTTGTTGTAGTGATTGCGTTACTTACATTTGTGATTGGTTTAGTTGGGCATTTAGCAGGTGCTAGCTTCGCAAACTTTGACACCTTTGGCTATATTGCTGCACCCGTACCACTTATTCTAGGGATCATTGTTTTAATCTCATATAAAGTGGCTGCAAGTGCTGAAGATTAAAGTATCACTCACTTTGATTTATAAGCTTAATAATGTAATCCATCACTTGGCGTGAGTAGATCATACTGGTGTGACTCAAATGAAACACCTTATGTTCTGCCATGCCATTGAGTTTGGTTTCATCAATCAAAACTGTTCCATCAGAGACACTGCCTTTAGCAATCAGCGGCATTAGCCCAATTGGTAAATCACCGGCAATACTATACAGCTTGGCATTAAATGGCCAATCACCATTCTCAGGCAATAAAAACTCCACGCTGTTTTTTAACAGCATATCAAAGCCTTTTTGCTGCATTTGCTTAGCAATATGACTGCCTTTATGCGGGGTGCCTAAGGTGATCACCTTTTCGACATGGCGACTTTGTAAGGAATTGGCCTCTAAGTAAGCGCGAGCCACTAAGCCGCCCATAGAGTGGCAAACTAAGGCGGTAGGTTTGCCACCGATAAAGCGATCAATCTTATCGAAAATCGCCGCTCTATCGGGAGAGAGCGTGTTATAGGTCAAATTGAGTATTTTTAGACCTGACTTTTCAAGGCGTGAACACAGCGGGCGCATCACAAAGCCCGACATATAAAGTCCGTGTAATACTACAACTTGCCTAATTGCCATCGCATTCCTTACATTAACTGTTGCGGCTTAATTTCGATATTTGCCGTGTCTGAGCTAACCCATACTTCACCATCTTGAATGGTAATCGTGAGTTTGATATTGCGATCAGCTAAGTCGGCTAAAGCCTGAGTCGCGGCATAATCGAGACTAAAAATACTCAAGTTTTTAAAATCATACAACTTAGGTTGATGTTTTTGCCACCAAATCGCTTGATTATTTTCGCCGTAGGTATATAAAACAACTTGCTTCGACTTATTGCAGGCTTTTTTCAGACGTTTTTCGTCTGGTAGCCCAAGCTCAACCCATAATTCAATTTCTTCGCTATAGTTAATGTGCCAAAGCTCAGGCTCATCATCTGCGCATAAACCCTTTGTAAACTCTAAGCCTTCACGAGCATTTAGTGCAAAAGCCAACAAGCGGATCATTAAACGTTGCTCGGTTTCTGATGGGTGTTGTGCCAGTGTTAAATTGAAATCTTGATAAATGTGGCGGTCCATATCGCTTAACGATAATTGCGCTTTAATAATGGTTGATTTAAGAGCCATAACTGCTTACTTGAAAAAATTTGCGTCATTATAGCGCAATTCGTTGCCGAGCCAGTTAAAATACCGTGAAATTATCTTATAGGAGTTAAAAATGGCCATCCAGTGGTTCCCGGGTCACATGAACAAAGCCCGAAACGAAATTAAAGAAATCATGCCACAGATGGATGTGATCATTGAGGTACTTGATGCCCGTATTCCTTACAGTAGTGAAAACCCAATGGTTACTGCGCTGCGTGGCGATAAGCCGGTGATCAAAATCATGAATAAGGCGGACTTGGCAGATCCTAAGTTAACGCAAGCTTGGAAAGACTACTTTGAACAGCAAAGTGGCGTAAAAGCGATTGATTTTGGTAATGATAAAGCAGGTGAAGTGCACCGTATTAATGAGCTTTGTAAAAAATTAGTGCCGCATAAAGTAGGTGCTGATAAGCAAATTAAAGCCATGATCATGGGAATTCCAAACGTTGGTAAATCAACACTTATTAATACTTTAGCCGGCCGTATCGTGGCAAAAACAGGTAATGAACCTGCGGTAACAAAAGCGCAGCAACGTATTAAGCTTGACGATGGCATTATGCTTTACGACACGCCGGGTATGTTATGGCCTAAAGTAGAGAACGAAAACTCTGGTTATCGTTTAGGGGCAACTGGTGCAATTCGTGATACCGCTATCGACTACGAAGAAGTGGCAAGTTACACCGCTGAATATTTACTGCATGCATATCCAGAACTTTTAAAAAGCCGCTATAAAATTGATGAGCTACCAGAGTCTGACTGGGAGTTTGTTGAAATGGCAGGTAAAAAGCGTGGTTGTATCCGCGGTGGTAATCAAATTGATACTTACAAAATGTCTGAAATTCTTATTAACGAATTACGCGATGGCATTATTGGTCGTATTACCATGGAAACACCGGCTATGCGTGAAGAAGAAGAGCAAATAGTTGCTGAGCTTCGCGCTGCTGCAGAGGCGAAAAAAGCCGCTAAAGAAGAAGAGAAAAAACAACGCCGTGCACGTGCACGCAAGAACCGTCGATAAAGTTAATGCATTAATTTTTAGACATAAAAAAAGCCCTGCAAGGGCTTTTTTAGTTTCATATCTACCGTCACCGATATGAGCAATGTAGCAAGTAAAATAAGTAGGGTCGCTTATATGTCGCCAATATCAAGGGGCGTTGCCATTAGTAACATATAAGCTAAAGCTTTAACGTGGCGACACGCGTTTCTGGGGAGAAACAAATTCAATCTGAACAAGTCATCATACTTCGCTTGGCTTGTTGAGATTAATTATCAATTAGGTTTGCGGTACTGTCAATATGTTTTTGAAAATAATTCTCATTTAGTTTGTTTTGCAGGTTTTGTACGAATTTTAGACATAAAAAAAGCCCTGTAAGGGCTTTTTGAGTTTCATATCTACCGTCACCGATATGAGCAATGTAGCAAGTAAAATAGTAGGGCGATCACCTGTTGCCAATATCAAGGGGCGTTGCGATTAGCAACAGGCGATCTTAGCTTTATCGTGGGCCACACGTGTTTCAGGGTCGAGAAACAAATCAGTTTATTCCGAACAAGTCATAACACTTTATTGTCTTGTTGATAGTGATTATCAATTAGATTTACGTATCTGTCAACACTCAATTGAAAATAATTCTCATTTCTTTATGTTTGTTTTTTAAACTTCAGTTATACAATGCATTAGCACTAAAGTTAGGCTGTAAATTACGTGCAATAAAAACTATGCTGGGGCTATAACAATTAAAATAATCACATGCGATGTTCTCAATTTGGTCAATAAGCCTTCTTGCAATTGTATATCTGGCAATTTTATTTGCGGTTGCAGGCTGGGCTGATAAAAGAAAAGTATTGCCTTTTAAAGGCTTAACCTATGGTTTATCACTTGGGGTGTATTGCACCTCTTGGGCGTTTTTTGGTACTACAGCACAAGCTGCTTACAACGGTTGGTGGTTGGCTCCGACCTATGCCGGTACTATTTTGTTATTTATTTTTGGCTGGCAAGTTTATTGCCGCATAGCGCATATTTGTCGGCAGCAAAAAATTACCTCAATGGCAGATTTTATTGCGACTCGGTATGGTCAGTCGTCGAGTTTGTCTGGGCTCATTTCATTGATTTCAGTGATTGCCATTGTGCCCTATATCTCTTTACAGCTAAGTGCAACTGCACAAAGTATCAACTTACTTACCGATCGTGCTGCCACACAAAGCCATGAAGTATGGGCCGATAGCACTTTTTACATCACGATTGTATTGGCACTGTTTGCTATTTTATTCGGCGCAAGGCGGTTAAAGCCCAGCGAACATAATCCAGGTTTGATTGCCAGTATTGCCTTTGAATCTGTGGTTAAGTTGTTGGCGTTTTTAGCGGTGGGTTTGTATGTATGCTTTGCTCTATTCGACAGCCCAGTGGCTCTGTTTGAAAAAGCGCATGACCTAAATATTGATCAGCAAGTGGCGGCCACACAAAGTCCAACCTATGTGTATGTTGCTCATACTTTGCTTGGTATTTTGGCAACCTTATGTTTGCCAAGACAATTCCACATGAGCTTTATCGAAAAAAATAACGATAAAGAGCTGGCCTCGGCACGTTGGCTATTTCCGATTTACCTCTTACTTATTAACCTGTTTATTCTACCGATTGCATATGCCGGATTAATTTACTTTCAAGGTCAAGAAGTCGGCTACGACACCTTTGTATTGGCTTTACCCATGGCGGCTGATGATGCTTTTGTGGCGTTATTAGCCTTTTTAGGCGGCTTTTCAGCGGCAACCAGTATGGTGATTGTGTCATCAATTGTGCTTTCAGTGATGATCACGAATGACTTTATTAACCAATTTATTTTACGCCGCTCGCAACTTACATCGAGTAGTCGCGGGCTTGATAAAAATAACCTATTACATGCGCGTAAAATCGTTATCGTATTGATTTTATTGCTTAGTTACTTCACTCACCGAGTGCTGGGCGAAAGTACAACCCTTGCCAATGTGGGTTTGATGTCGTTTACCTTAGTCGCGCAATTTTCGCCTGCCATGATCATAGGCTTATGGTGGCGACAAGCATCGTGTCGCGGTGCGCAATTGGGGATTTTAAGCGGCTTTATTATTTGGGGATACACTCTTTTACTACCGAATATCGCCGGAGGTTTAGGAAGCGATAGCTTATGGCTTGTGAATGGACCGTGGGGAATAAGCTGGTTAGCGCCAACCGACTTATTCTCATTAGGCATGGAAAGCATTAGCCAAGCTTTATTGCTATCGCTAGGTGCGAACTGTTTAGTGTATTTCTTAGTGCCGTTATTTAGTCGAGCAACCTTAGCTGAACGTTTGCAGAGCAATAAGTTTGTGTCGCAGCTTAGTGATTCTCGAGTGAGTAATCATCTACAGCCTTTGAGTTACCATGATCTAGGTGCGTTAATGCAGCGATTTGCCGAAAAAGAAGCGGCGCAGTCGTTGGTAAATCATTACTTTCCTGATGATAAAAGTAAGTGGAAACGTCCTGCCAATGTTGAGTTAGAACTATTAGTTGAGCGCGAGATGTCTGCGGTGATCGGTGGCGCATCGGCACGGCTTATTTTAGATGTGGCCAAAAATGAGCAGCGCCAGCCTCTAGAGCAGGTTGCCGAGTTTGTTGATGAAGCAAGCCAAGTACTTAAATTTAATCGTGACTTACTGCAATCAACAATCGAAAACATTCAACAAGGGATCAGTGTAGTTGATAGTGAGCTGCGCTTGGTAGCTTGGAACCAAGGCTACAAAAACATGTTCGCCTACCCCGATGATGCGCTTTACATAGGCCGCCCGGTTGCCGACATTATTCGTTTTAATGCCGAGCGCGGCTTATTTAGCGGCGAGAGCATGACCAGCGAAGTTGAAAAACGCTTAGCCTATTTACGCCAAGGCAGCGCTTATAAATACCAGCGCTCGCACAATGATGGCCGGGTGTTTGAAATGCAAGGTAACCCACTGCCAGGTGGCGGCTTTGTAACAACCTATACCGACATTACCGAGTTCGTAAAACAACAAAAAGCGTTAACCGAAGCAAATGTTAGCCTTGAAGAAAAAGTCGCAGCACGCACCTTGGCATTGACTCAAGCAAACCAAGAGTTGTCGATGGCAAAGCAAGTGGCAGAGCAAGCAACGGTCAGTAAAACGCGCTTTTTTGCCGCTGCCAGCCATGATTTACTGCAACCTTTCAATGCTGCGAGCTTGTTTTGTTCTTTAATGAATGAAAAAGCCCAAGACACTGAACTTAAAGAGCTGGCGATGAATATTAAGAATTCATTAGGCAGCGCCGAAGAGTTGTTATCGAGTATTTTAGAGTTAACCAAGCTCGATTCAGGCTCGTTTAAAGTACAAATGAGCGAGTTTGCAGCCAGCTCGTTGGTTGAGCCACTGCGAAATGACTACGAAGCCCTTGCCCGCGAAAAAGGCTTAAAGTTTATTATTGAAACTTGTGATGTGCGCCTGCATACCGACAAAGCGCTGCTGCGAAGAGTGCTGCGTAACCTTTTGAGTAATGCGATTCGTTATACCGAGCAAGGTGAAGTGCGCTTAAAAATGCAGTACGACGATGACCATGTATCCTTTATTGTTGAAGACACAGGGATTGGTATTGCATCGAGCGATCAACAAACTATTTTCCAAGAGTTTAAACAGCTTGGTGCAAAGCCAAGCGCCGAGGGGTTAGGCTTAGGGTTGGCAATCACTAAACGTATATGTGACTTACTTAAAATTCCGCTAGTGATGGGGTCTGAACTTGGTAAAGGCACGCAATTTACCCTAACTCTACCTTGTAGAGTGAGTACTGCGCCAGCGCAAGCGAAAGGCGCTGAGGCATCACAAGAAACCGAGCTGGGGCAATTGCGTATTTGGTTGCTTGATAATGACCGCAATGTGTTAGAGGCACTAAAGCAGCTACTCGAAAATTGGGGCTGTGAAATCTCAACAGCCACAAACTTAGTGGAGCTTGAGGAGTTAAAGGCAAGCCAAGCCCTGCCGCAATTGTTGATTATTGATTATCAGCTTGATGATGGGGTAACGGGACTTGAAGTGATTGAGCAAGCGGCACTAACACGCTTACCAGCCATCGTTAATACTGCGAATCATGATGAAGGCATACGCGAGTTAGTGCTCGATGCGGGCTATCCATTGCTTTATAAGCCTCTGAAAGCGCCCGCCTTAAAACGCATGATTAAGCGACTGACTTAATCTGCGTTTTGCTCAGTTGCTGGGGTATTGGCTTTAATTAAGCGCTCTACCTCAGCGACAAACTTCTTATCTAAGTCATCTTCATGGCTCAGAAATAACATCATTTCATCACCATTGTGGTCAATGACCGTGAGCGTGGTGGTGAGTAGGGCGCTTTTAGCATAATCAACGTTGAGCTCTTTAATGTCACTAAAGCGGCGCTGATCTTTTTCGAGCACACCTTGCTCATTTTTCCAGTAACTAAAAATAGTGTTTTCTGTGATGCCGTTTCCATCAGTTTTAAAATCGATAAATGCGTCACTATAAAAATAATGTACACTCTCGTTGGCAGGAATAATTTCTTTTCTTTTTAAAAAGTTAACTTGATAAGACCAAAGCTTGTCACCGGTTACTATGGCTGAACTTGGCAACAAATATAGCTCATAAATTAAGCCATAAAATAACCAAGGCAGCATGAATATCGAAATGATAACCTGCCTCGCTCGCCACTGAGAGTGGTACTCAAGAGCCTGTTCGGGTTGCTTGAGGTTTTGAATGTAATTAACCAGTGGCAACCATAGAATAGGTGTAACTAAAAACAGCCAAGTACCATATTCCCAGTTATAGCTTACGACTTCAGAAATGATAATCGCCAGCCATAACACGAACCCAACCGCAACGGGCATGATCTTATTTTTACCAAAGGTTTGCTCGCTGTGCTTGCAAAGCTCAAGTAACAACGGAATAAAAAACAGTGGTGCAAATATCCCTCGGGCAATCGGCATAATATGGCTTTGTTGTTGCTCTTTTATCGCTTTCCAGTTGCGATAGCTCCAGTAGTTAATGAATATTCCTAAGCTTAATAAGCTATAAATAACAAACTTACTGTTACTGACAGGGTAGAACTGTTGCTCAGCAAAAACTGGGCGGTTACTTGCTTCTATACGCCAAGCCGCGATGAAAAAGATGATTGCCGCCAAGTAACTTAAAATAAAAACGCTATACCAGTTGGTTTCGTCATCCGCTGGTGTGGTTTTGGCGCTATTTGTGCCGTATTTAATGATGCCGTAATGGGTCGCGTTATTGAGTTTTTTACGCTCGCTTAGATAAAGGTCTATTTGATCGGCTGGAATATGATCCTGCTTAGCACTGTAATCAAAGTATAAGGTCAACACCGAGTCTTTAAATGTCACGCGTTTTTCGAGATGAAAAAATGGGTTGTCGACTGTGACCTGCTCATCATTAAACTGCCAATTAGTATCCGTAAACGTAACCTTTATGGTTGTTTCGATATTATTTGGGTAACGAAACCACATTGGTGCATTGTTACGTTCTCGCTGTTCCGGCTTATAAACTGAGTTTTGAATTTCACTGGCGTAAAAGTCGTTTTGAAAATCATTACCCTTAGGTCGCCAAAAGTTATCAATAGTATAGTGCTCATTGGTAATTAGCTGACCGGTGTCTTCTGGAGATTCAACCAGCATAGGTTTGACTGTCTTTAAGCCCTTGTAGGTATCTTGATAATATTCGCGGTAATCATCTTCTATGCTTTTTAAGCTGTTTTCAGCGATTGAACTGCGGCGGCTAATTGCTTCAAAGTCGCCATATTTATATTGAGTTGAGAAACTAACTGGCTCATCAATACCTTCTGGGATCTGATAACTATCAAAAACCTGTATGCGTTTTAGGGCAGGCTCTGTGAACATATCAGTAAAGCCTGTTTCACCTTGCTTTATGATTAACGCTACATCGTAGTTCGGTTGAGCTAAATGTGCTAAATCGCCGCGCTGGTACGAAATGGTCGGATCAAGCCAATAGCGTTTACCTTGGTGCTCTAAGGTGACAATCACATGGTCAAACAAGCTAGGAGAGACCGGTAAGCTGGCAGTACGTTTTCTGTCTTCGGTGTTAACTAAAGCTGGATGAGCCTCTACGCCGAGCGCTTTAAGTAAAGAAATGAGCAAGACGGTTTTGTCTTTACAGTCGCCATAGCGCAGTGCCAAGGTTTCTGATGCAGGAGTAGGCTGGTGCGAGTTAGTGCCCATTTCTAGGCCTAAATAACGTACTTCGTCTTGGCTAAAGCGCAGGGCTGCAACAATTTGAGACTCTAAATCGGTATGTTGAAACTTAATTTGACGGGCAATTGTTTCAATAGCAGGGCTTACTTCGATGGCAGATTGGTACAAAGGTAACGACCAATTGATCACCTCTTGCCAATTATTTACTTCAGAGAAATACACTTCCTTGTAAGGTGAATACCAATGCGGTACTTCGCTTGCGGAGCGAATGGTCGGCTCATTGTGTTGGCTAATTTGGTAGTCAAAACCTGTATCGAGCTTGGTTTTAGTAACTGGTGACTCGCCATTCATAAAGTTGATATATAAGGGCGTAGGCTTTTGCCACTTTACCCGCATAAATTGCTGCACTATCGGCACCGACCAGTTTAGTGTGCGCATGGTGCTGAAGTGTTGATAAACCGGATTACTCCCCGAAACCGTATAGCTGTAATCTAAAATATCCATGACCCGCATATCATCAATAATGACATTTAGGCTTAAGGTGCCGTTGTATATACGACTTGCTAAGTCAGTCTCGCGTTGTAACACCTGTAGCTCGGCACTATTTAGTTTATCTATATATTGACCGTCACGAATAATGCCTAAGCTATTGAGCGTAAGATATTGATAATTTGGGTCAAAATCAATATTCAGCTGGCTAATATAATCAACCCCAGACTGATTGACCGCCTGCATTACAGTACGATTAAAGCGTTGCTGTGGGGCTTGCTCAGATACCTGAAACTGAGTGTCGAGCATCAGGTAGAAAGTCCCGTCTCGTATTTGGTCTCGAGGAATCTCAGGGATGAGTAACTTATGTTGTTTTACCCAGTTAGCTGCGGGCGCAACCTGATACTCTTCAGCGGCTGCAAAACAGCTCACAAAGAATAAAAAAACAGCCAGTAGCTTAAGTTGTAAGTGCATCCATTTCATTGTTATTTTCTAATTACGTTTAGTTTTATATGACAAATTACTGAATTTCGCGGCTTGAGCCAAATAAAAATTAATTTTTATAGTGTAGGTCTCGTAAGGATGTGGTGAGTCTAAGCGGCTCATGGTGAGCCGCTTTAGGGTTATATTATTTATCTTCAGACTCTTTAGCTGGTAAGTCTTTTATTTCAACGCGAGTATTTACTTCATAGTATTTTTGCGTGATTTTTTGCAAAATTTCGCGACGTAACGGGCTTACATGGCCGACTTCTTTGGTTAAGTTATCTCCATATGTCATGAAGGTGTTATCCCAGCCCCAGGCAATTACGCTTGGATCGGCGACTGTCGCGTTACCTCCACCATATTCCATATCACTGCCTAGGATGTCGGTAATATCATAGTTATCGATACTAAAAGAGAGGTTTTGCACAACTTGGTCTTTATCTGGCTCTTGAATCACTAGCGATTGAAGATGGTCAGCTAAGTCTTCTTCAAAGTTAGGAAAATAGTTTTTCTTTTCAAGGTATAAAGAAGAAACACGAGTGCTATGGTTACCTATCACACTGCCGCGGTTTGAATTAACAAACTGCACTGCATTGGTGGTCAGGGCTGCAAATACATTTTTCGCTGTATATGGGTGGTCTAGTAAATTTGGGCTGCCAATGTAGCCACGATAGTAGCCATACATTAATAGCGGGTCATTGTTAAATAGCGGTGCAACAATGTTGTACTCAATATCGTTTAATGAATACTGGTTACCATTAAAGTTAAAGCGCGGCTTATCAAAAAAGCTTGGTTCTTCGTTTAATAGCCTCGTTAGGTTTTTAACAGGATATTGCTGAACTAGTTCATTGAGTACTGTCACGTTATAGAGGTTGAGCCAGTAAGCGAGTAACTCTGATTTTGGTAAGTTACTTAAATTCACCTTGTTTGGCAGGTCGGCCATATTTTCTTGCACTATTTGCAAGTCTTGCTTCATCTGAGGATTCTTTCTGTACGAATCATAATAAAAGCGGTTTGCTTCTGTTGCGGTAGACGGTTTAGGGTTAGATGATAATCGTGTGCCTATTTTGCTCGTATTATTTGAAATGCGATAGCGGTCTGACATACCTAAATCAATCACCGAGGCATTTAATATTTGCCCGTAGTCAGTGTACTCAAGTGTGATATTTGATTTTTCATCATACTGATGAAATTGGCTAAATTTTTCTTGGTTAATCGCTGTCGTTGCTGTTTTATTAATAGGGGCCGTTGAATTACAGGCTGTGACTAGAATAAGTGACGTTGCTAATACGATGGGTTTTATGGCGTTTTTCATTTTTATGACCTTCCGTAGTTTAAAAAATAAACATAGCGTGGTTTTTCTGAAAGCGCAACAATCTGTTTTTTGTGAATTTTATTAAAAAATAAGCGTATAGTAGAAGAAATAAAAATAATAAGGACAACTCATGGAAGAAGCAAAACAACAAAATAAAATCGAAACACCAGAAGCTAAAAGCCCCGAAAATGATGACTTAGTTGGCATAAAAGGTTGGCTTATTCTTGTGGCGATAGGTGTGGTACTCAGCCCTTTTAGAGTATTTATCGAATCAATAAATACCTTTAAACCCATTTTCACGACCGAGATGTGGCAACGCTTAACATCGCAATTTGGTGATATGTATCATCCACTTTGGGAGCCTTTACTGATCATTGAAATGGTGTTTAATGCAGCACTATTTTTAGCTTCGCTTTATTTAATTGTGTTGTTTTTTAAGCATAAGAAAGCATTTGTAAGTTGGTACTTAGCGATATTATTTGGTGGATTAGCGTTTATTGCTCTCGATGCCTATGCGGTTAGTTTAATTGTGCCTGATGTCGACGTGTTCGATGATGAAATGAAAACGATGATTTTCAGAGGGCTTATTCAAGCTGTGATCTGGGGACCTTATATGCTTTTATCTAAGCGAGTGAAAGCCACATTTGTAAAATAAGTTAGCTGGGCACCGTAATTGTAGCTTCTGTGCCTTGCTGGGGTTTTGAGTTTATTGATAACTCAAAGCCTTGGTTGCGCACAAGTTCTCGGGTGATCACAAGTCCTATACCTGTGCCATTTGCCTTGGTTGAGTAAAATGGCACGAACAAGTTATCGGGGTTTTGAATACCACAACCTTGGTCGCTAATTGCAATATTTAAGTTATCACCTTGTCTTGACCAAGTGAGGCTAGGGGCAGAATTGCTGCCAGCTTCAAAAGCATTTTTTATCAGGTTGATCAACGCTTGTTCTAGCTGACCGAAATCGGCATTAACATGTAACTCTTCGCTGCTATTTATCACTAGTTCAGGAAAGATAGCGCTTAAACGTGTGTTTAATTGCTCGCTACTAATTGCTTGTTTTTGTGCAGGTGGTAGCTTGGCAAACGCACTGTAACTGGCTACAAAATCAAGCAAGTGTTGAGCGCGTTTTTCTATAACTTGCAACATATCTTGGGCGAGATCATCGTGACTGCTAATTTGTCCTTGGCGCTTAAGGGTTTGCAATGATTGACTCATTGAATAAATCGGCGTGAGTGAGTTACGCACTTCATGATTTAACACTCGAATCAAACGTTGCCATACAAGTTGTTCGTTATCGCGAAGCTGTTGCTCAATTGAAAAGAAGGTTAGTAATTCAAAGTTTCTGCCGGTCCGCCAAAAAGTCTGCGATGAGATTTGAAAGCGTTGTTTAAACAGTGAGTCACTGTTTTGTTGCCATTCGCCATCATGCAGAGCAATGCCTAAGTCGCTGGCCGATTTACCTTCAATTTGGCGATGACTAATACTGTTTATAAACGCCTTATTACTAAAGTAAATTAAGCCATGGGGGTCTAGTATAACGATGGGTAAGTCCAGCATGCTGGCAAACTCAAAAACAAACTCTTCTGTTTGCATGTAATGGCGTTTGTTCTTGGCTATTTTATTGCTGAGCTTGGCAAAATCTTGCTTAAGCGCTGCGACTCGTCCACTTTGATAAGACGCTAAATGCCAACTATTACTTTCGTCATTTGCCAGTGCATCTAGTTGCAGACCAAAGCGTTCAACCACATCGGTGATCACACGGTAGCTTTTAATTAAAGCAAAAGTGCTTATCCCGATAAACGGCAATAATAGACTGATACTGGCAAACCAATCTAGTTTTAAGCTGAGCGAAAGGGCAATACCAAGCGTTAATAGCAGCGCTATAACCATATAAAAATAGCGTCGAATACGCTGCTCTAACGACAACTTACTACTCATTTAGCGTTCTACTTCTTTTAAATCGAGCTGATGTTTATCAATGCGACGATAAATAGCCGATTTACTTAATCCTAAAAACTCTCCTGCGGCGATAACATTGCCATTAAATTGCAGCAGCGCTTTTTGAATCATCTGTTTTTCAAGCTCTTCAAGGGGCAATAGTGGCAAAGCTTGTTCCGCATTACTATTCGGTTGCTCGCAACTTGGTTGATCTAAAATGAGGTCATTGGCTTGAATATTGTTGTTATCGCTCATGATCACCGCGCGTTCAATGCAGTGACTTAGCTCACGAATATTACCAGGCCAGCTATAATTTTTTAGCGCCTGTAGAGCATCAACACTGAGCGCCATATTCGCTCG
Source organism: Pseudoalteromonas sp. S4492 (assembly GCF_005886115.1). Classification (NCBI taxonomy): domain Bacteria; kingdom Pseudomonadati; phylum Pseudomonadota; class Gammaproteobacteria; order Alteromonadales; family Pseudoalteromonadaceae; genus Pseudoalteromonas; species Pseudoalteromonas sp. S4492. Next base: position 99,915 of record NZ_PNCP01000038.1, on the reverse strand, counting down.
TTGGTATTTTTTACCATGCACTAACAACAAGTGTTCAGCTAAGGGAGCGATGTCGTCTTTTCTGTCGCGAAGCGGTGGAATGTGCAGTTCAATAGTATTGAGTCTAAATAATAAGTCACGGCGGAATTCACCCTGCTCAATGGCCGTAGCTAATTCACTATTGGTAGCAGAAATAATGCGAACATCGGCGGTTTTGGTTTGGCTTGAGCCGAGCACTTCAAATTCTTTGCTTTCTAGCACACGCAGCATTTTACTTTGTAGCTCAAGGCTTAAAGTCGCAATTTCATCTAAAAATAAGGTGCCGCCTTCGGCAATTTCAAATCGTCCTAAGCGGTCTTCTTTGGCATCAGTGAAAGCGCCTTTCTTATGGCCAAATAATTCGCTTTCGAATAGCGTCGGGGCAATGGCGCCAACATTCACGCTTACATAACGTTTATCACTTCTGAGTGAATGCTGATGAATATAATGTGCCAATAAGCTTTTGCCAGTGCCATTTTCGCCGGTAATTAAAATACTGGCATCGGTTTTTGCTGCGCGCTCAGCTTTGGCAAGCAACAGTTGCATGATTTCTGAGTGGGCTATGTAGTGGGCCTGTGTGTCGCTGGTAAGCGCCTTTAAACAGGCATTGTCGTGATTACTTTGCTTGAGCTTGAGTTGTTGTTGTACAACGGCGGTTAAGCGTAAGTTATTCCATGGCTTTTCAACAAAGTCGACAGCCCCTAATTGCATGGCTTTAACGGCAACATCAATACTGGCCCATGCGGTCATGACAATGACAGGTATGGTCGAACCTAATTGATTTAGTTGCTTTAAAAAGCGTAACCCCTCTTCACCTGAGGTGGTGTCGAGCTTGTAGTTCATATCGAGCAAAATCAGGCTAATGTGCTCTGATTTTAATAACTCAAGGGCATGTTCAGGGCCTTCGGCCTCAAGGCAATGTAAGCCCAATTGTTGTAATGCAACAGTAGCAGCCAGACGCACATCAGCTTGATCGTCTATGACTAATATTTTGTCCATGATGTTTTCTTGTTATCCTGTTGAGGCAGCTTAAGCTAAAACTTAAGCCACCATTTTGTGCTGTTAATCGTTACGTAGTGCGGCCATAGGTTTTGCTTTAAGTAGTAAAACCAAAGGTCTAAAGCAAGCGAATAGCGCAATACATAAGGTAATACTCCAAGCAAGTAATTGCAGTCTTACATCAAGTATCAGCCAAGACATTAGCTGGCCTTGTAACATGTAAAAACCCATCATTACCACAGCAAGTGCAACCGCAAAGCCAATGAGCACAGGGATAATAGCTTCAACACTCATCAGCTTGAATAAGCGCGCTTTTTTCGCACCTAATGCCATACGAATACCAAACTCATAACGGCGCAGACCTAGGTTGTAGCTTAGTACCCCAAAGATACCGATTGCTGCTAATAATAGAGTAAATAGCGCTAAGGTACTACATAGAACCACAGTCAGTCGGCTCATATACAGTAAATTGTCGTACTCTTGTTGCAGGTCATTAAACTGCCACATGGTTAGGTCGCTGTTCTTTTCTTTTAGCGTATTAAGTATTTGTTTATTTGTTAGCTTAACACCTTCAGAAGCTTTGATAGTAAACATGTAGCTATACGGTGTTGCTGGCCACCAAATGTGACGACCAAACGACTCATCGTAGTATTTAGGGTGATTAAAATCTTCGGTTACACCCACCACTTCATACATCTTTTCTTCTAAGCCTTGGTAGCTCTTGCCGATGATATTTCGATAATCTTGGCCTGGTAATAAGTTCTCTGCAACGCTGACCGAGACAAGTATCTCGTTGGTTTCACCACGTATGGCTTGTTCGCTAAAGGTGCGGCCAGCGAGAATTTTGGTGTTAACTAACGCAAAGTAATCAGGCCCTACCCACTGACTAGGGAAGAAAATTGAGCTTTTACCGTTTACATCAGTCAGGGTGTTGGCATTTTGTCTTGCTGATACTGGGCTGTGACCCAGGGCAACATCATCAATGCCTTGGCTATCAAGCAAAACCTGCTTGTATTGCAGCATATGTTCGTAGCGCTCCGCCAATGACATTTGATTATTTGGCTGGAACAGGTTGGCAAAATAAAGGTTTTCGGTATCACTGCCGAGTGGGCGGTTAATCGTGCCCATGGCTTTACTGACTACCATCACCGAAAAACTCACAAGCAGCGCGGCAACAAACATTTGTGAGCCAATTAAAATACGCACTGTACGGCCAGATACCTGCGAAACCCCGCCTTTTCCACTGTTCTGCATTTGCGTATTTAGGGTTTTGTAATTCACCAAACGCGCTGTAATTACAGAGAAAATATAAGCAAGAGCAATACACAGTATGATGGCAACAATGACCAACGTGCTATCAACCGCCAAGCTGTTAACCAGTGGTAATCGGCCTTCTGCCAATACTTTAAATAAACGTATGCCCCATACCGATAAAAACAGTGCAATGCTTACCGATAAGGTCATTAAAATTAGTGACTGTAAAAAGATACTTTTAAATAACGTGCTGCGTTTAGCACCTAACACCGCCTGCAAGGCGAGGGTTTTATGTTGAGCAAGAGCGCGCGAGAAGAATAAAGTACTGACGTTAAGTACTGCAATAATCAGTAGCCCTACTGCACCGGCTAACATCATTAAGCTTAAGTCATCGTTATTACCCAGCTCAACGTCACGATAAGGAGTTACTTCAGGTTTTACATCGGTTATCCCCCCGTTATTTAGCCACTCTGATTTAACCGTATCAATTTGCTGTTTTAAATCGACTTTAACTTGATCTATGGTGACCCCGGGCTTTAAAACGGCAATCAGTTTTAGGTTTTTAAAAGTGTTTGTCCACGGGCTTTGCCAATCATCATTGTGAAAGAAACGGCGGTCCGCACTTGATGGAAACCACACTTCAACATCGCTTGCTTTAAACATGTAAGGGGGGCTGAATGAGTCATCAACAACACCGACGATACGGTGAACATAATCGGTTTCACCCGCCATGACTGAGAGTGTTTTACCAATAATGTTCGGGTCGCTGTTGTAATGCTTGCGCCAAAAGTTAGCAGAGATAACAACGCGGTCATCAGGTGTTTCTAGCGTTTCTCCAAGGTCAAAACCCTGTCCCATTAAAAATGGCGTGTTTAATAAGTCAAAGTAGTTGCCGCCAACATACAGCACAGGCTCTTTAGGCTCGCCATCAAGGTTTGCAAAGATTTGCTCACCCGCATTGATCATCATACTTTGTTCAAAGCTTTGATTATGCTTAAGCCAATGCACCATCGATTGATAGCTTTGAAAGCCGGTGGCATCGTAGTCATCATAAGTAAGTGATTGCTCAACCACCACCATGCGGCTTTCATCGTACACATCAAGGGGCTTTAAAAAGTAGCTGTTAACAAGGCTAAGCACCACAAATAAGGTGGCAAGAGTTAAAGCAAGCGTTGCGATAACCGCTGTCACAAAGCCCGGTGCATTCATTAATGATGCCCACGCTAAGCTTAGTTGGGCGCGTGTTTTGGTTAATTTCATTACATCACCTCGGCGCTTTCGAGTACTTGCTCAGCAGTGTCGCTGCTAGGTGCTTGGCGTGCTTCAGAGTAGGAAACAATTTCACCATCTAGCAATTTAAGTTGCGTCTTTGCACGTCCGGCATAACGTAAATCATGGGTTACCATACAAATCGTGGTGCCTTTTTTATTCAGCTCATCAAGCAAGTCCATGACGGCATCACCATTTTTTGAATCTAAGTTACCAGTTGGCTCATCCACCAATAAAATGCTTGGCTTGCCAGCCAGTGCGCGGGCAATAGCAATACGCTGTTGCTGACCACCGGATAATTGGTTTGGTTTATGCTGAGCACGGTGGCCCATCTCAACTTCATCAAGGGCTTGTTTTACCGCAAGCTCAATTTCGTTTGGGCTCATGGCTGGCTCTCGGTAAGTGAGCGGCAGTGCCACGTTGTCAAAAACAGATAATTCATCAATTAGGTTAAACGACTGAAATATAAAACCAATATGAAGGTTTCTTAGTTCAGCTTGCTGATCCATATCGAGGGTTTTTGTATCGACTTCTTTAATGAAATAATCGCCAGCAGTTGGGCTATCGAGTAAGCCTAATAATGACAGAAGCGTCGATTTACCACAGCCAGATGGGCCGCTAATACAGATATAGTCACCTTGGTTAATATTCAGGCTGATGTCTTTTAATGCATAGGTTTCAACATTTTGGCCGCGATAAACTTTGGCGATTTTGTTTAATGAGATAAGCGTGTTGGTTTTCATAAACTGTCCTGTTCGATTTTTATTGTTGCCAAATGCTGCCATTTAGAAAGGTCTGAAATGATCAGCTGTTCGCCCACGGTGGCACCGCTCAAAAGTTGAATTTGATTGTCACTGAGTGTACCAAATTCGATATTGGTTGGCGTTGCTAACTGGGTATTTGGATTAAGTTTAAACAGCGTGGCTTCGCTGTGTGCTTGTGCTTTTTGTGGCACGTTAATGGTTAACGCATCAGGAATAATGTTGCTAACGACATAGCCTTCAATGCTCAAATCTGGGCGGGCATTGGCAGGCAGTGTGCCTTGTAAATCAAGTTCGATGATAACTCGGCCATCGGTAACAATAGGGTCAATTCGGGTGACTTTGGCATCAACTTCACCGTGGTCTGCTTGGCTAAAAGTGTTAACTTTCGCTGCCATATTGAGTGCCACTTTTTCGGCATCAGCTTGCTTAACGCTTAGCTCTGCTTTGAGTGCTTTATTTGAGCCAACCACCGCAAGGCGGGTACCCGGCACGAGGTTTTGACCAAGTTCAACATTCAATTCTTGCAGCATGCCATCGATGCCTGCTGTTATTTGCAGCTGATCAAAAGCCTGTTGTTCAACCTGATAATTAAGCTCAAATTGGCTTAATAGTTCTTGCTGTATTTTGTTGCGTTGTAAGTGCATTTCTTTGAGCTGAGCGAGGCGTTGCTGCTCGATACTTACGCGCTCTGTAAGCTGTGCAACGTTTAGCATGCTTCGTTTGTAATCGAGGCTTGAAACAATTCCTTGCTCGATCAGTTTGCTTTCGGCATCGACTCTAAGCTCTGCGCTTTGCAGCTCACTTTTTAATATGGCGAGATTTGCTTGGCGCTCAAGTAGCTCACTTTGCTGATTAATTTTTTGCTCATTAACACTGGCTTTTTGGCGAGCAAGCTCTAGTCGAGCGACCGATAAACGCTGCGCTTGCTGTGGGTTGACGAGGCTTAAAATCACCGTGTCTTTTTTAACGATAGTGCCGGGGTATACATGGATAGCTTCGACCATTGCGGTGTCGGTATTGGTTAAGTAACGTTGATACTTTGGCTTTAAACGGCCAAAGCCACGTATTTTCACCACAAAATCGGCTTGTTCTACGGTTGCAATTTGCAGTTGGCTTGCAGCAACCACGGTGGGTGTAGCCCATTGATACACCATTAAAGCGCCAAGAGCCGACACGCCAATGGCTGCAGCCATAAGCCATTTTTTAGCTTTTGATTGCTGAGGTTTGCGTTTTAGTGTGCTGTCTAAATCCATGATACTGATAAAATTAAATAATCATGGAATAGCTAAGGCGAGTTTTGTGCCAATTGTTAAGGTGTTGATTTTAATGGTTTTGTATTTGGTGGAGGAAATGGTTTTTCCCACTTCTGGGATTAATACAATCAAAAGTGGGATAACCAATAATGTGTTGTTTACTCCATCAGCTTTGCAAGCTTAGCTAGTTGCTTTTTAGCATGTGCGTTATCAGGTTTAAGCTTTAACACATGGTTATAATTGGCGGTTGCTTGCTTTAGATCACCGAGGTACCAGTATGCCTCTGCTAAGCTATCAAAAGTATTGTAACTATGTGGGTAAAGGTGCGTATTAAGTTTAAAAATCGCTAACGCTTCATTGAGTTTATTTTGGTTAATAAGCGAGTAACCCCATAAGTTAATATCGTTTTCAGTAAATTGAACTTGCTCATCTTTAGTTAATTGAGCGGCAGCTGTAATTGCATTTTCATAGCCTTGCACTTCAAGAACTTGCCATAAGCGTTTAATATTTTTCGCTAAACCAAAGCCATTTTCTTGTTTCATTTCAGGAATATAAAAGCTTGCTATTTCATCTACAAATTGCGATGGCATTGCGCCAATCAAGTTGGTTAAGATCACTATCGACATATTATCTTCTGGGTAAACAAAGATACCGGCTCTGTTACCACCTATTGCAGCTAATGCCGGGTGTTCTTCTCGTCCCATAACTGGCCAGCCAATACTGTAGCCATTTACGCGTTGATTAAAGCCTTGAGTATGACCATTTTTTAGTCGAGTCGGAGTCCACATTTGCTGAATACTTTGTGCACTAATAAGCTGATTAGTTTGTAATGCCACTAGCCAATTTGCTATCTCAGTTGCTGTTGAGGCCATGCCCGCGGCTGTTTGTAGCATTGGCGAGAAAATAGCTTCTCTTGAATTTATAAGCTCATTACCATGCTTTTCGTATCGTCTAGCTGAATGTTTGACAACGTTATTGAGATTAGCAAAGCCCGCTTCAAGTGTTCTGTTCATTTCAGTTTGTTGTAATTGTTTTTTTGCTATGAATTGCTGAAATGGCATCCCAGATAACTTATTAATTAACTGACCGATAATGACGTAGTTTGTTTGGTTATATTTAAAACGGGTGCCGGTTTCGAATTCTAATGGTTTAGTTTGTACTTGTTGCCATGCATCATCAGGCCCTTGATCTGAGATTAGATTAGCAATTTCATCTTTTATGATGTCAGGTAAACCTGATGTATGGCTCATTAATTCTCTTGTTGTTATAGCATGCCACTGAGCTGGCAGTTCTGGTAGGTAAGTGCCAATAGGTGCATTAAGGTCTAACTTCTTTTGCTCAACAAGTTGCATCAGTGCGACACCAACGAAGGCTTTAGTTGCGGAATTAATCACAAATAAAGTGTCGGCATCAACGGCGATATTATCTTCTATATTTGCAACTCCGTAGCTGGCAACTTTCGTTATTTTATTATTTTGCACAACAGCGAGTTGTAGTCCTGGAATATGCCTTTTTTGCATTAACTCAACCAGCCATTGGTCGAGCTCATCTGCATGTGCAGAAAAGGTACTCAAAGTGGATAGAAGAGCAATCGTTGGAAGGATTAATTTTTTGCCAAGTTTTTTGCAAGCTGTGTACACGATGTTGTCCTTAGTGTTCATTTGAATCTATTATTTTTTACTTAGATTGTTTTTAATGATGAGCACTAAAGCGAGGAGTATGCCAAAGTTTAACTTTATGAATTCTAAGTCTTTTGTGATTTTCCGTGATGTAAGAATTCCCATTTATGGGAATTTCAATTTAAACCTGGGAGTGAATGCTTAAATTAGCTTTCTTCGATTTTGCCAACCTGTGAAAGTTGATTAAATAAAATGCCTGCTTGGGTGCGGTTATAGACATTGAGTTTACGTAAAATCGCTGACACATGTTGTTTGATTGTGGTTTCTTGAATCGACATTTCGAAGGCGATTTGTTTATTCAATAAGCCGTCGGCAATCATTGCAAGTACGCGGTATTGCTGCGGAGTTAGTTTTTCGAGGTTACGAGCAAATTCGCTTTGTTCGTCGTTGATCACCACATCAGTTAAATCTACTTCAGGTGGTAACCAAGTGTCGCCATTGAGTACATGACTAATTGCTTCACTGATGACATCTAAAGAAGATGACTTCGGAATATAGCCTGCAGCGCCAAGGCTCATGGCTTGTTTGATTATGGCTGGTGTCTCATTGGCAGAGACCATAATCACTAAGATATCAGGGTAGTGGTTACGCAGTTGCGAAAGGGCTTGTAGGCCATTTGCACCTGGGATGGTGAGGTCTAAAAATATTAGTTCAATCTCAGGGTGAGCGCTTAACAGTGTAAACAAACCATCAATGTCACTGGTTTCTTTAATATGTTCTTCTGGCACTGATGTCGCGGCAGCTTGACGCAGCGCACTTCTAAATAACGGGTGATCATCGGCGATTATGGTGTTCACAGCTAAAGACATTCCCTCGATTCTCCAATGCGTTATGTTATAAGTGATTTTGCCTTTTGAAACAAGGTTTGCCTGAGGGGAAGTTTCAGACAAACCTTTTCTCACACAAGGATTTAGATTCTATTTTAGAAACGGTAACCAACAGTGAAGGCTACAGTGCGAGGGTCGCCGTAGTAACCAATTAGCGTATTATCACCACCTAAACCTGGGGTGTATTTGCTGGTATCTGTTGGGTCTGTTGGATCAGGTGCCACGAACTGGTAACCACCAATCATGTACTCTTCGTCCGTTAAGTTTTTACCGTAAAGACCTGCAGTCCAGTGACCATCTGTGCTGTACCAAGTAATACCCATATTGAAGATACCGTAAGCATCTTGCGTTAGTAGACTATCTTCTTCGAATAGCGCGTAGTCACCACGGTAGTAGTAGTTACCATTGACAACAAAGTCACCCATTTCTGTGTACATGCGGTACGTTGCACCCAGATTAAAGGTTAAATCAGGTGTGTTTGATACACTAAAGCGATCTGATTTATCAAATTGCTCACCAGTCACTGGGTCGTAATCAATCACGTTATCAAAGCTACTATCGATGTAACCCACTGACGCATCAAAGCTGAGTGATTCTGATGCTACATAGTTTAGTTCAAGCTCGATACCATCTGATGTTGACTCACCAATGTTACCTAAGCGTTGGTTTAGATCTGCTGCGCTGTCGCCCGGTAATACTGAAATGTATTGACGGTCTTTATGGTCAAGGGTGAATAAAGTGACGTTTGCACGTAAGTTATTGTTCCACTCACTCTTCATACCGATTTCGAATGAATCAACGATTTCTGGTTTTGCAGCTGGCTCTGCAGTAGTTGCACGTGGGTTGAAAGTACCTGACTTAAAGCCTTGCGCATAACTTGCAAAGAACATGATGTCGTTTGAATACTGATATTCAACACCTGCACGTGGTGTGAAGCGTGACCATTCTTCTTCATCATCGAGTACCGTTGGTACAAGCTGACCTTCTGGGCGAGTGTAACCTGGCACCCAACCTGACTCAGGGTAAACAATGTCAAAGATTAGGCCGTTGTTAACCTGTGCTTCTTTTTTGTCTTTGGTGTAACGCGCGCCGAGTGTCATTGACCATTTATCGGTTAAATCAATTGAGCTTTGGATATACGCTGCTTTACTGTTTGAGTTACTACAGCCGCTTACTTCACGAGTTAGGCCTGGTGCACCTAGGCTTTGACCTAAGATACCTAGAATAGCCTCAAATTGACCGCAAGATTCACCATCATAGTAGTAAAGACCCGAAACCAGTTTGTAGTTATCGCCTTGATGATTTAGCTGTAATTCGTGAGTGGTTTGCTCATCATCGTAAATAGCAGGTACATCGAAAATTTGCAGTGACGTGTTATCAAAGTCGATATTGGTTGGTGAGTAGCTCTCACGGCTTGAACCGACATATTTAATGCTAGTGCTGTCAGTCATATCCCAGCGAGCAGTTAGGCTGTAACCTTCAAGTTCAACTTTGTTCCATGTTGGTAAGCTGGTGTATGAGTCATACACGCTGTCTGGAACAGGTGCATCAGTAAGAATACTTGGTAGTAAACGGTAACCACCTTTTGCGTTTGATTTGTCTTCTGTTTTATCCCACGCTAAGCGGAAGAAAAGGTCATCAGTCGGTGTGTATTCGAGAGTAACGCGTGCTGCGGTTACATCTTTGTTGTAGTTTTCGCGGTCTTGGTTATCAAGAGAAGACGTTAAAAACTCGCCAAAGCCATCACGGTTAAGCGTTGCAAAACCAAACCCAACGTAAAGTTTTTCGTCAACAATCGGTAATTGGCCAGTAATTTTTAAATCTTTTTGGTTATAGCTACCTACAGTGCCTTGTATATTTAACGTGGCATCACCGCTCATTTCTTTGGTGACGTATTTAATGGCACCACCGATGGTATTTTTACCGTAAAGCGTCCCTTGTGGGCCGCGTAATACTTCGATTTGTTGCACATCAAGCAGATCAAGCACGGCACCTTGTGGGCGAGCAAGATAAACATCATCAATATAGATACCGACACCCGGCTCATAGCCCCAAAGTGGATCTTGCTGACCTACACCACGAATAAACGCAGTAATTGTAGAGTTAGTACCACGACTTGCTTGCAAGGTGGTATTTGGCGAGAACTGTTGAACTTCGGTCATGACGACGATGCCATTTTCAGCCAACTCTTCAGCACCAATTGAAGTGACTGCGACTGGCACTTCTTGCAGGTTTTCAACAGTTTTACGTGCTGTTACCTGAATACGTTCAAGTTCACCTTTTTTTGCTGCAGGTTCGGCTTGTTCTGCCGCTTGAGCACTGACACCTGCCAAAGCAAGTGATACAGCCAGAGTAAGTGGCGCGACTTTTGGGTTAAGCTTTATCATGTTGTATTCCTTGTTATTGTTGTCATTAGTCTTATGGCCACTCACATTGATGTTGCCGAAGACTGAATAAGATTTGCCCGTGTCACCTGTCAGTTAATGTAGAAGATAGTTGCAGAAATTGAATTAGTACCATAGTGCTATACCCGCCACAGCCCTTTATTTATCAAGCAATTAAGCTATTTTTAAAGCAGATAGTACCTTAGTGTTATGTATTTTTTGAACGCTTAGGGTAAGACTGAAAGCATTATTCCGATGTCACCTCATCTGTGTAATAACAATAATTATAGGAATGTCTATGCTGAGCATGATAGGACTGTTAGGCGGTTTAATACTGCTGATCATTTTAACGCTGCGTGGGGTAAATTTATTTATCGCTGCGCCAATCTGTGCACTATTAGTTGCACTTAGTAGTGGCATGGCCATTTTCCCTGTATCGGCAGATACAAACTTTATTAACGCCTATATGGATGGCTTTGCAGGCTTCTTAAGTGCGTGGTTCTTTATGTTCTTACTGGGGTCGTTATTCGGTAAGTTTATGGAAGACACCGGTGCTGCTGACAGTGTTGCAAGCTACATTGTGGGTAAACTAGGTATGAAGCACGCCGTTCTTGCGGTTGTGATTGCCTGTGCAGTTTTAACCTACGGTGGCGTGAGCGTCTTTATCGTTGCGTTTTCTGTTTATCCAATGGCATTAAGTCTGTTTAAAGATGCAAACTTACCGCGCCGCTTTATTCCAGCAACGCTGGCATTTGGTTCGGTGACCTTTACCATGACTTCGGCAGGTTCGCCAGAAATTCAAAACTGGATCCCGGTTAAGCACCTTGGCACATCGCCTTATGCAGCATGGGAAGTGAGCTTAGTGGTCGCTATTTTCATGGCGACAGCAGGTTATTTTTGGCTAAACAAGATGATCAAAAAAGCCGTTGCTAACGGCGAAACCTTTGAAGCACGTGATGATGATCCTGTGATTATTGAGCGCCGTCGTCCGCATCCAATCACGGGTGTGATCCCACTGATTGTGGTATTAGTTCTGTCATTTGCATTGCACGATATTTTACAGCAGACGGCTCTGATAGTTGCCTTGCTTGGTGGCGTATTGAGTATTGTGATTATTAACTTCAAGCATTTTCACGATATGGGTAACGCGATTAATGTTGGTACAACCGGCGCTTTAGTGGCAATCGGTAATACCGCTGCTGTGGTTGGTTTTGGCGCTGTGGCGAAAGTATCACCGGCATTTACCGCCGCTGTCGATGTGATGACCCATATGCCGGGTAATGAACTACTTGGTGCAGCCGTGGCAGTGAGTGTAATCGCTGGTTTAACTGGTTCTGCTTCTGGCGGGCAAGCCATTGCATTACCGCTTGTCGCACCGGGTTATTTAGACATGGGTGTAAACCCTGAACAACTGCACCGTGTAGTGGCAATTAGCTCTGGAGCCCTCGATACCTTGCCGCATAATGGTTATGTGGTCACAACAATACGCGCTATCTGTAAAGAAACGCATCAACGAGCGTATTGGTCAATGGCAGCGCTGACTGCGGTCATTCCGCTTATCGGTGTCGCATTGGCACTCGGACTCTTTATTTTCTTTTAAGGAACAGCAATGAAAACCAAATTAATAATTTTGCTATGGCTGGTTGTATTTAGTAGCACCGCGTTTGGCGCTGCAAACAAAGCCGACACCATGCTGGTGGAAAAGCAGCATTTTACGACAAAAGATTTTACCACCGTGTCTGGTGTGACGTTAGAGCAAGTGGATATTGGCTGGGAAAGTTACGGAAAACTAAACGCCAATAAAGATAACGTGATTTTAATCACACATTACTTCTCTGGTACTTCTCATGCCGCAGGTAAATATAAAGCGGATGATGCCCTACCGGGTTATTGGGATGCGATTATCGGCCCAGGTAAAGCTATCGATACCAATAAATATTATGTGATTAGCTCAGATACCTTAGTGAATGCCAACTGGCACGATCCGAATGTCATCACTACAGGCCCTGCGTCAACTAATCCAAAAACAGGTAAACCTTATGGTTTGGATTTCCCTGTGGTTACGATTACTGACTTTGTGAATGTGCAAAAGCGTTTACTCGACAGCCTAGGTATCACTAAGTTACATGCTGTGATGGGCGCATCAATGGGGTCGTTTCAAGCACTTGAGTGGGCAACACGTTACCCAGATAAAGTTGAGCGCTTAATTCATGTGATTGGCGCTGCAACGATGGATGCATGGACAGTCGCTGCACTTGAAAAATGGGCGCTACCAATTCGTCTAGATAAAAACTGGCAGCAAGGTAATTACTACGGCAAAGAGCGCCCATTAGATGGTTTAGCGGCAACCATGCTTAATATTACGCAAGATGCGATGCATCCAATTATTTACAACGCGAGCTTCCCAGACTTTAACGTTTTGGATGAAGGTGCGTTAAAAGACATTCGCACCTTGCCTAAGTTAAACCAAGTACTCGCTCAGCGCGCAATGGCACGAGCGAAAACCCAAGATGCAAACCATGTACTTTATTTGGTCCGGGCATCACAATTATTTACCGCTGGTATGCAGAGCGATTTAACAACGGCACTTAAAAATGTCTCTGCCAAAACATTATTGCTACCTGCAACGAACGACTTACTGCTTCGTCCTGAAAACATGCGTACTGTGTTTGACACCATGAAAGCGGCAGGTAAAGACGTTGAGATTTCAGAAATTGAAGGGGGCTGGGGACACCTTGATGGTCTTTTCTCAATCGCCCCGAAAGCGCAGCTTATCAGTGAGTTTTTAGAGGAGTAACCCGATGAGCAAAACAGTTTTAATTACCGGTGCAGCCAGTGGTATTGGTCTATATGTTGCCCAGCAACTGGCGATGCAAGGTCACACTATTATTGTGACTGATTTAAATCAGCAAGCAGCACAACAAGCGGCAGCAGGCATTGTTGAAGAAGGCGGCAGCGCTGAAGGGTATGCACTTAATGTGGCAGATAGTGATGCAATAGAGCAATTTTTTACTGAGCTTAATCAGCCAATTGATGTACTTATTAATAATGCGGGTATTCAGCACGTTGCGAAGCTTGAAGATTTTCCTGCTGATAAATGGCAATTCTTACAGCAAGTTATGCTCGTTGGCCCGGCGATGATGACCAAGGCGGTACTCCCTCGCATGCGTGAGCAAGATTTTGGTCGTATCATTAATATTGGTTCAATCCATGCCATGGTGGCATCTAAATATAAGTCGGCTTATATCGCTGCAAAACATGGCTTAATCGGCTTTGCTAAAACCATGGCACTTGAAACTGGCGATGCCAATATCACGATTAATACCGTGTGCCCAGCGTATGTAAAAACGCCGCTTGTTGAGCAACAAATTGCCTCGCAAGCCAAAGAACATGGCATTTCTGAGCAACAAGTGATCGACACGATTATGCTAGCACCGATGCCGAAAAAAGCATTTATCGGCTTAGATGAGATCCTGCATACCGTTAGTTTTTTAATGGCCGATGCAGCACGCAATATTACCGCCCAAGCAATCGCCATTGATGGCGGTTGGACTGCACAATAGGAGGAGCCAATGGCAGGTTTTGATAAAGTAGTTACAAGTTATAGCGAAGCGATGGCTGGCCTTGAAGATGGCATGACAGTGATAGCCGGTGGTTTTGGTTTATGCGGTATTCCTGAAGGACTGATTGCGCAAATTAAACGTCAAGGCACCCGAGATTTAACCGTGGTATCGAATAACTGTGGTGTGGATGGTTTTGGTTTAGGTGTGCTACTTGAAGATAAGCAAATCAGCAAGATGGTTGCCTCTTACGTTGGTGAAAACGCGCTATTTGAGCAGCAACTATTAAATGGTGAACTGGAAGTAGAGCTCACACCACAAGGCACCTTAGCTGAAAAAATGCGAGCTGGCGGCGCGGGCATTCCTGCATTTTATACCGCAACTGGCGTGGGTACTCCGGTGGCTGACGGTAAAGAAACCCGCAATATTAATGGTCGTGACTATTTATTGGAGCCAAGCATTACTGGCGACTTTGCGATAGTTAAAGCGTGGAAAGCAGATCGTTATGGTAACTGCATTTATCGTCATACGGCGATGAACTTTAACCCGATGGCAGCAACCGCTGGCAAAATTACGGTTCTTGAAGTTGAAGAAATTGTTGAGCCAGGGGAGCTAGAGCCAAGCCAAATTCACACGCCGGGTATCTATATTGACCGGGTGATTAAAGGTGAATTTGAAAAACGCATCGAGAAAGTTACCACTAAGCAAGAGAATCAATAAGGAGCACGCTGATGGCATTATCACGAGAACAAATCGCTAAACGCGTGGCGATGGAACTACAGGATGGTTACTACGTTAACTTAGGTATAGGTATCCCAACCTTGGTCGCTAATTATGTCCCTGATGGCATCGAAGTGATGCTGCAATCAGAAAATGGTTTACTTGGTATGGGGCCATACCCAAGTGCAGACCAAGTTGATGCTGATATGATCAACGCCGGTAAAGAAACGGTCACCGCAGCAAAAGGGGCGGCTATATTTAGCTCCGCAGAAAGCTTTGCCATGATCCGCGGTGGGCACGTTGACTTAACCGTGCTGGGTGCGTTTGAAGTGGACCAAAACGGCAACATTGCCAGTTGGATGATCCCGAAAAAGTTGGTTAAAGGCATGGGTGGTGCGATGGATTTAGTAGCCGGTGCTAAAAACATTATTTGTACTATGACCCATGCAAATAAGCATGGCGAATCAAAGCTGCTGACCGAATGTAGTTTGCCGTTAACAGGTGTTGGTTGTATCAATAAAGTGATCACCGATTTGGCTCTTTTAGAAATTAAAGACGGTGCATTTCATTTATTAGAGCGTGCTCCGGGTGTCTCGGTTGATGAGATTATTGCTAAGACACAGGGCAAGCTGATTGTCTCTGGTGACATTCCTGAGATGACCTTTAGCTAGTTTTGCGACTTTTAAGCAGCTAATTTGCCTAGATTTTATACTAAACCCCAATAATGTGCTTTTTGTTCATGAGTTTTATGAACAAAAAGCCATTTATCACCATCAATGCAACTTACCCCCTAAACATTTCGTTAATCTATCGTTAACACTATGCTCCAAACCAGATCGCCGATTGCAGTAGGCCGATCAACGACAACAAATAATTATAATCTGGTGTGGAGTAATTCATGAAAGCAAGTAACACACAGCTCGCTTTAGCCGTTGCAGCGGCGTTAGCAAGTACCTCAGCATTCGCACAAAGCGACACTGAACAACTACAGCAACAACTCGATGCACTTCAAAAAGAAGTGGACTCATTAAAAACATCTAGCGGCTTTAACCTAGAATTTGGTGGTCGCGTGCAACTTGATTACAACTATTTCGACGGTGCTTACAATGCCGACAATGATGGCGCAGGAGGCAGCGACTTCTTCCCACGTCGTATCCGTACTTATGTTGAAAGTGAACATGGCAACTGGGATCACAAACTACTACTCGAATTTGCTGAAGGCACGGCTGAAATCGTGTTAGCGCGTGTACGTTATGCATTCGACAACGGCTTAAAAGTAAAAGCCGGTAAAATCCGTGAAGACATGTCGCTCAATGCGCTAACTAGTTCTAAACATATTAATACCATTGAGCGCAGCACCCTTGCTAATACCTTCTCACCTTTCTTCCGCTGGGGTATCTCAGCTTCTCAATACTTTAAAGATTCAGGCTTACGTTACGCGGTGGGTGTTTACAAAAATGATGCGTTTGGTGCTTCAGGCCATGACGAAAATGACAAACTGACATTGGCTGTAACAGGTCGCTTAACCTGGTCAAGTGCAGCGCCGGGTGATGTGATCCATTTAGGTGCTTGGCATTCTTATCGTGATATGGGCGGCAATGATTTAAGTGCTCGTTTTGCCCGTGGTGAAGTGCGTGAAACCAATGTTCGCTTAGTCGATTACGCAGTCGGTGGTGAAACGGCAGCGCTTGATAGCATGTCGCAAAGCGGTCTTGAATTTGCCTACCAAGCGAATGCATTCACTCTAGAGGCTGAATATGCTAGCCGTTACCTAGATACTGTTGATAGTAGCAATGACCTTGATGGTGAGCGATTTGATGGCTTTCATGTTTCGGCAAGTTACTTCTTAGGTGGTGAGCAGCGCCGTTACAAAGCAGGTTCAGCGTTATTTGTGCAACCAAAAGGGATTAAAGATGCATGGGAGCTTGTTGCCCGTGTGTCACAAATGAATGCCAGCAGCAAACAGCAAGGTACCGACGTAACCACTTATACATTAGGCACATCTTACTACCTAAGCAGCGATATCAAATTTATGGGCAACCTGATTTACAGCGATGTTGATGGTGCCGGTGCTTCTACGCTGATTGGTGATGAAGATTCAGGTATGGGCATCAGTGCTCGTATGCAGTACTTATTTTAGGAGTCGTGCATTATGACTATGTTTAAATCATTAAAAAGATCTGTTTTAGCAGCTTCATTATTAGTAGCCAGCCCACTGGCATTGGCAAACTTACACTTTTTGGTACCGGGTGGCCCAGGCGGCGGTTGGGATACCACAGCACGTGGTGTCGGCGAAGCAATGGTGAAAGCGGGTATTGAAGATAATGCATCGTTTCAGAATATGTCGGGCGGCGGCGGTGGCCGTGCAATTGCTTACTTGATTGAGTCGGGCACTAAAAAAGGCGATATGTTGATGGTTAACTCAACGCCTATCGTTCTGCGCGCATTATCAGGCAAAATTCCTTACAGCTATCGCGATTTAACGCCAGTTGCCAGCATGATTGCTGATTATGGTGCGTTTGTGGTCCGTAATGACTCGCCATTTAAAACATGGCAAGACGTTATTGATGCCATGAAAAAAGACCCAGGCTCTGTAAAAGTGGCGGGTGGTTCTGCGCGTGGCAGCATGGATCACTTAGTAGCAGCACAAGCGGTGAAAGCGGCGGGGCTTGATGGTCGTCGTTTACGTTACATTCCTTATGATGCCGGTGGTAAAGCGAAAGCAGGTTTACTGTCGGGTGAGGTCAACTTACTTTCAACAGGCTTAAGTGAAGCACTCGAAGTCGCGAATGGCGGTCAAGCGCGAATTTTAGCGGTGACTTCAGCAGAGACATTGCCAGATTACCCAGCAATTCCAACCTTAAAGTCGCTAGGTTACGACATGGAGTTCGTAAACTGGCGCGGCTTTTTTGCAACTCCAGATTTACCAGCAGACAAACTTGCCGAGTACACAGAAAAGCTACGAAAGCTGCAGCAAACCCCAGAGTGGGAAGCGGTTCGTGCCCGTAATGGTTGGCTAAATCTATTTCAAGAAAAAGAAGCGTTTATTAAATCGCTTGAGCAGCAAGAAGCGCAATTACGCGTTGTAATGAAAGAACTTGGTTTTATCCGAGGCTAAGGTTAGACGATGTTAAACCGTGAACTAATTGGACCAAGTTTATTCTTGGTCCTCTTTACCCTCTACGCCCTTGTGGCTTGGCAAATTCCACTTATGCCATTTGAAGAGTACGAAAGCGTTACTTCAGCAACCTTACCAAAAGTGTATGCGGTATTCGGTATTGTGGTGTGTGTACTCTCGATTGGTGCCAACTTATTAAAGCAAGCACCAGCAGAAAAAGCAGAGCTACTCAGTAAGGGCAACTTACTACGTACCTTTGCACTGTTGGTGTTGATGGTTGCTTATAGCGCCATGCTTGAACCGTTCGGCTTTTTAATTGCCACCAGTGCCTTTTTAATTGCTGGCTTTTTTATTATGGGTGAGCGCCGTAAGAAGGTGTTGTTGTTTGCCTCTGTACCTGTGGCCGTGGTTTTTTGGTTTTTAATGACACAAGTACTGGGCATTTACTTAGTACCTGGCAATCTGTGGAGTTAAGTTATGCTTGATGGAATTATGTTAGGTTTGTCGACCGTACTCGACTGGAACAACTTGTTATATGTGATTGTTGGCTGCTTTGTTGGCACGTTCATCGGTATGCTACCTGGCCTTGGGCCAATTACTGCGATTGCGTTGATGATCCCGATCACTTACAGCATCGGTGCTGATTCGGGCATGATTTTAATGGCGGGTGTTTACTACGGGGCTATATTCGGTGGCTCTACTTCTTCTATTTTGATTAATGCGCCGGGTGTGGCGGGGACAGTAGCGTCATCGTTTGATGGTTACCCGCTAGCAAAACAAGGTAAGGCAGGTAAAGCTCTGGCTATTGCCGCTTATTCATCCTTTATAGGCGGGACGATTGGCGCCATTTTACTGATGGTGGCGGCGCCATTATTAGCGAAAGTGTCATTAAGTTTCCAATCGCCTGATTATGTTGTACTGATGTTTTTAGGCTTAACGGCCATTGCTGCATTCTCTAATAAAGGGCAATTTTTAAAAGCCATGATGATGACGGTATTTGGTTTAATGCTGGCAACGGTTGGTATTGATCCCTCTTCAGGTACCGAGCGCTTTACCTTTGGCCAAGCCGATTTATTAGATGGGATTAGCTTTTTATTAGTGGCAATGGCAACGTTTGCGTTGGCTGAGGCACTGATTAATGTGGCGCGCCCAGAAGCTGAGCCAGATAAAAAACTGGACGATCCTGATACGCCAAAAATTGGTTCAACAAAACTGACTAAAGAAGAAGTCAAAGACATGGCTCCAGTGGTTGGCCGCTCATCTTTGCTTGGTTTTATTGTCGGTGTTTTACCGGGTGCAGGGGCAACGATTGCCAGCTTTATGGCCTATGCTACTGAGCGTAATCTTGCTCCAAAA
Source organism: Pseudoalteromonas sp. S4492 (assembly GCF_005886115.1). Lineage (NCBI taxonomy): Bacteria > Pseudomonadati > Pseudomonadota > Gammaproteobacteria > Alteromonadales > Pseudoalteromonadaceae > Pseudoalteromonas > Pseudoalteromonas sp. S4492. The sequence goes on along the minus strand of NZ_PNCP01000038.1, from coordinate 80,714 downwards.
GCACTGAAAGATAAATTTGGTAAGGGTTCAATGCGTGGCTTAGCTGCACCTGAGTCGGCTAATAATGCAGCCTGTACTGGCTCATTTGTACCATTGCTGACTTTAGGTATTCCGGGCTCTGGTACGACAGCGATTATGTTAGGTGCATTAATTGCCTACGGTATTCAGCCGGGTCCTATGTTAATGCAAGAAAACCCAAGCGTGTTTTGGGCAGTTATTGTCAGTATGTACTTTGGCAATATTGTACTGCTTATTTTGAATCTGCCACTGATCCCGTATTTCGCTAAAGTGCTGGCAATGCCTAAATCTGTGCTGACAGTGATGATTTTATTCTTCAGCTTAATTGGCGTGTATTTAGTGTCATTTAACACCTTTGATTTATTTATGATGGTGGGCTTTGCGCTGGTGGCCTTGGTACTTCGATTGTTAGCGTTCCCGATGGCGCCTTTATTACTTGGCTTTATCCTCGGTGATATGATTGAGCGAAATTTCCGCCGTGCCATGATGATTTCAGATGGCTCGCTGAGCTTTTTATGGGACCGCCCATTAACACTGAGTATTTTTGTGATTTCGATCTTAGTGTTGTTGTTCCCACTGAAAGACTATATTGTCCAACGTCGTAAAGACAAAGCAGCTACGCAAGCAGAGCAACATGCGTAGAACAAGGCACTGATATGAGATACACCAATAAGCTAAACCCATTTCAGCATATGGTTAAAAAACCAAAGCGCTTAGAAACGCGACTCATTATTTGGGTTACCGGTCTATGTGTTTTGCAAGCTGTGTTGTTTGGCGCTTTGGTGTATCAGATCACCGCAGAAAGCTTACATAACCACATGGGTGATAAAGCCCTTGCGCTCGCAACCAGCATTGCCTCACGGGATGACGTACAATATGCATTGCAAACCAAGCAAGGACTTGATGAGTTAAATACGCAAATAGAGCATATTCGTGAACTCACTGCAGCTAGCTTTATCGTTATTGGCGATAGAAATACTCGCCGCATTGTTCACCCCGACTCTGACAAGCTCGGTAAGCCGATGGTGGGTGGTGATAGTAAAGCGGCGCTACGTGGTGAGCGGTATGTATCGATTGCAAAAGGGAGTTTGGGCGAATCTATCCGTGGCAAAGTCCCCGTGCTTTCAGAGCAGGGCGAAGTTATCGGCTTGGTTTCTGTTGGCTTTTTAGTGCAATCAATTGAGCCGCTCATTCGTGCTCGCAGTGCTGAAATTATGCTTTGGGGCTTGTTGTTAGTTGGTTTAAGTATTTTGGCTGCGGTGTATATCGGTCAACGGGTACGTAATGCTATTTTTGGTTTACAGCCTGACGAAATAGCACGGTTGTTCTCTGAGCAAGATGCTATTTTGAATACCGTTCGTAGCGGCATTATCGCCCTCGATCCTGAGGGTAACGTGCGTAACTTAAACCAGCGTGCTTGCGAAATCCTTGGTAAACCGATCAGCTGTATCCATCAACCACTTAAACTTGAAGATTTACTTCCTGAACATGCTGAATTTTTAATGCATAACCAACAGCGTCCGATTGTTGGTTTTGAATTATTTGCCGCCGATAAACGCATTGTATTGTCGCGGTATGCATTGCAGGTGCAAGGTCAGGCTGATGGTATTTTGCTGAGCATGCGCCCTGCGGATGAGCTTGAATATTTATCGCAACAATTAACTAAAGTACAAGCTTTTGCTGAGCTATTGCGGGTGCAAACCCATGATTACTCAAACAAGCTAAACTTAATTGGTGCGTTAATTCAGATGGGGCAAACGGATCAGGCGATTGAGTTAATTGGCCAAGAAAGCAAAGGCTCGCAAGCGCAGATCCATCATTTACTCGAAAGGATCCAAGATCCGGTACTAGCAGGTTTATTGGTTGGTAAATATCACAAAGCCCGTGAACTTAATGTAATCCTTGAGCTTAATCCAGACAGCTTACTAGGATCGATCACCCGTAAAGATATGCTAGAACGGGTTGTTTCGATACTTGGCAACTTGATTGATAACGCAATTGAAGCTGCCATTCGAGCTAGCGATACACGTACCCCTAAGGTTCGTGTTACGGTTGATGAAACCAGTAAAACATTATTGTTTGATGTTGAAGACAGCGGTTTTGGTTTAGGCGATGACAAGGATGTGGTATTTACACCACAATACAGCTCTAAGTCAGGGGCTGAGCATGGTATCGGCCTTTATTTGGTTAAAACCAATTTAGATTCGTGTCGTGGTAGTTTAGAAATAGGTGAGTCTGATCTGATGGGGGCACGTTTAAGTGTCTACATTCCAAAATAATAAAAACGATCAGCCTATAAATAAAAGGTAAAGAACATGACTTACTCGGTTGTCATTGTTGAAGACGAAGTAGAAGTAGCCCAGTTGTTGGCGCAATACTTATTACTTCCACATGGCGTTGCTGGCCAACAAGGGGCACGGCAAACACTGCGTCAGGGGCAATATCAGGTTGTAGGTATTGCTGGCAATCTTGCCACCGCGAAAGCGCTGTTATCGGCGATTAATGCTGATTTAATTTTGCTGGATATTCATTTACCCGATGGTAATGGCCTTGATTTACTCAATGAATTACGCCGCGAAGAAATGAAAAGCGAAGTAATGCTGTTAACCGCAGCAAAAGAAGTCGAAACACTGGAAAAAGCGATGCAGCTTGGTGCCTGTGATTTCTTAGTGAAACCGTTAATGCTCAATCGGTTGGATCAAGCGCTAGCGCGATTCGAAGCAAGGCAGCAATGCTTGTCAGATGCCGATGAAGTGACCCAATCAATGGTTGATACCTTATTTGGATCGCAAGAGCAGTTAAAAGCGCCGGTCAGGTTGCCAAAAGGGGTGGATCAACTGACTTTGCAAAAGATCTTAAAAGCGTTTAAAGCAAATTTAGGTGCAAATTTTACAGCTCAGCAAATGGGTGATTTGGTGGGGGTAAGTCGTTCAACAGCCCGTCGTTACCTTGAATATCTGCTTGAAGCAGAGCAAGTCAGTGCGGATCAAAGCTACGGAAGTATCGGCCGACCTGAACGCTGTTACAAAATGACAAGCAGCTAATCGCATCATTTATCGGGTAAATTACCGTTAAATTAACGATTTTAGTCACATAAATTCATTAATCGGCACCATAAAAAGTGCCGCTTATCCTTAGCATAGAAAAATTTTATAAAATTGATTGCATTTTAAGCGACTTCGATGGTGATGTTCGCTTTAAGTAATGCTATACTCCCGCCGAATAATTTTTCGACTTTATTAAGAGTAAAATAATGGCAGATTTATCGAAGTACAGAAATATTGGTATTTTCGCCCACGTTGACGCGGGTAAAACTACCACCACTGAGCGTATCCTTAAGCTTACGGGTAAAATTCATAAGACTGGTGAGGTACACGACGGTGAGTCTACTACTGACTTCATGGAACAAGAAGCTGAGCGCGGTATTACAATCCAATCAGCAGCTGTAACTTGTGAGTGGAAAGGCCACCGCTTAAACGTTATCGATACTCCGGGACACGTTGACTTCACAGTAGAAGTATACCGTTCACTTAAAGTACTAGACGGTGGTATCGGTGTATTCTGTGGTTCTGGTGGTGTTGAGCCACAATCAGAAACTAACTGGCGTTACGCTAACGAATCAGAAGTTGCACGTGTAATCTTCGTAAACAAACTAGACCGTATGGGTGCTGACTTCTACCGCGTAGTTGGTCAAGTTGAAAAAGTACTTGGTGCTAACCCACTAGTTATGACTCTACCAATCGGTATCGAAGATCAATTCTGTGGTGTTGTAGACGTACTTGAGAAAAAAGCATACGTTTGGGATGAGACTGGTCTTCCTGAAAACTACACAGTACAAGACGTTCCAGCTGACATGGTTGACAAAGTTGAAGAATACCATGAGATGCTAGTTGAGTCTGCTGTTGAGCAAGACGACGACCTAATGGAAGCGTACATGGAAGGTGAAGTTCCTTCACTAGAGCAAATCAAAGCGTGTATCCGTAAAGGTACTCGTGACCTTGCTTTCTTCCCAACTTTCTGTGGTTCTGCATTCAAAAACAAAGGTATGCAATTAGTACTAGACGCGGTTGTAGATTACCTACCTGCGCCTACAGAAGTTGATCCACAACCTCTAACTGATCCTGAAACAGGTGAAGCGACTGGTGAAGTTGCAACTGTTGATGCAGATGCGCCACTTAAAGCGTTAGCGTTCAAAATCATGGACGACCGTTTCGGTGCACTTACGTTCATCCGTATCTACTCAGGTCGTATGAAGAAAGGTGACACAGTACTTAACTCTGCAACTGGTAAAACAGAGCGTATCGGCCGTATGGTTGAGATGCAAGCTAACGACCGTAACGAGATCTCTGAAGCGCAAGCGGGTGACATCATCGCTGTTGTTGGTATGAAGAACGTTCAAACTGGTCACACTCTATGTGATCCTAAGCACGAATGTACACTTGAAGCGATGATCTTCCCTGATCCAGTTATCTCAATCGCTGTTGCTCCTAAAGACAAAGGCGGTAACGAGAAGATGGGTATCGCGATCGGTAAGATGGTTGCAGAAGATCCTTCATTCCAAGTTGAAACTGACGAAGATTCAGGCGAAACCATCCTTAAAGGTATGGGTGAGCTACACTTAGATATCAAAGTAGATATCCTTAAGCGTACTTACGGCGTAGACCTAATCGTTGGTCAACCTCAGGTTGCTTACCGTGAAACTATCACGAAAGAAATCGAAGATAGCTACACGCACAAGAAACAATCTGGTGGTTCTGGTCAATTCGGTAAGATCGATTACCGCATCAAGCCAGGTGAGCCTAACTCAGGTTTCACATTCACGTCTTCAGTTGTTGGTGGTAACGTTCCTAAGGAATTCTGGCCTGCAGTTGAGAAAGGCTTCGCATCAATGATGCAAGAAGGTGTTCTAGCTGGCTTCCCAGTGTTAGACGTTGAAGTTGAATTAGTTGACGGTGCATTCCACGCAGTTGACTCATCAGCAATCGCGTTCGAAATCGCTGCTAAAGGCGCTTTCCGTCAGTCTATCCCTAAAGCGGGCGCACAACTTCTTGAGCCAATCATGAAAGTTGACGTGTTCACTCCAGAAGACAACGTGGGTGACGTAATCGGTGACCTTAACCGTCGTCGTGGTATGATCAAAGACCAAGAAGCAGGCGCAATGGGCGTTCGCATCAAGGGTGAAGTACCACTTTCAGAAATGTTCGGTTACATCGGTCACTTACGTACTATCACGTCTGGTCGTGGTCAGTTCTCTATGGAGTTCTCACACTACGCACCATGTCCACAGAACGTAGCTGAAACTGTAATCGCTGCAGAAAAAGAGAAAAAAGCTGCTAAGTAATTAGCCTTTTAACTTCTTTAAAAAAACCCGCACTTGTTGCGGGTTTTTTATTATCTAAATTTCATGCTAAGTATTTTCGGTTACAAATTAATCATTTCATATCTTTCTAAATTAACCTGCCATTCAGCCTTTTATTATTAATGTACCTAAAGAAATCTCACACTTTTGTTGTTGTTGAAGAGTGGTGTGTAATGCATTGGTATTGCTGAGTGAAAATTGTACGATTTTAATACAAAATTCATTTTAAGAAAAAGTACATTACTATTAATTAGTTGTGTATTAATTCTTTTGTTCTAGTAAAAAAGTGCTTTTTTGTACCTTGTGTACCTTTTTTACCCTGTGTAGAATCGCAGATTAAATGATTTTTAATCATTTTGTATTAAACGTCTGCTTATTAAATATTACAACTAAAGAAACATTTTCATGAAAACGATTAAGTTAAGTCCCAATTGGACTCTACAGGGAAGCAAGATAGCATTGGCTATTCTTGTTGCATTAAGCGTTACTTTGCTGGGCGCTCCGCTCTTGATGTTGATGCTGCCAGCCCTTTTATTTATTACCGTATTAAACTTCTTACAAGTACGCTTTTTACACTGCTATAAAGCGGGTATTTGTTATTCGCGCGGATTTGGTAAGCGTTATATCAATGCTGAAGACATCCTGGCTGTTGAGTTTAACCAAGTGGCATTCATCACCGTATTTAAAATCAGCTTGCAGAATGGCAAGTCATATCAGTTTATGAACTGGCAGGTAGATGAGCAGCAACAGAGTGACATTGCTAAGCTCTATAAGTCAAAAGCAGGTTGTGCCATAAAGCCTAATCTGCAATGTAAAGCCTAATACTAGCAAGCCTCAATAATGCTAAATTATGTGAACAAAAATAAAAAAGGCCGCGAAAGCGGCCTTATTTATATATAGCGTCGTTTATTTTTTCATACGACGACGTAGTGCAAATGGTAAAGCAAGTAAGCTTAACCAAGCAAATGAACCAGAATCATCATCTTTTGACTCTTCTTCTGTTTCATCTTCTTCAACTTCTTCAGTTACATCATCAGCTTCATCGTTAGTGATGTTGATGTATAGCAGTTGTGCTTCTGATAAGTTGCCTGCGCTATCTTCTGCACGGATCATCAGCGTAAGCTTGTCTTCTTCTTCAAAGTCGAGTGCTTTAGCTACTGTGATTTCACCTGCTGCACTGATTGCAATAACATCAGCATGCTCACCTTCAATGCTAAAGCTTACTACTGGCGTGTAATCAGCGTCGCCATCAGAGAATACAAGTTGACCAATCACTGCGCCAATTTCACTGTTTTCTACGATTTCGAATGATTGACTTGCTTCAATTACTGGCGCTTGCTCTGCAGGAATAGGCTCTGCAGATTGAATATCAACAATCACAGGGTCGTGATCAGATGCGCGGTATGCGTTGTCTGCATACAGGCTAGCTTGCTGTGTATCAGACTTAAACTCTAGGTTGTAATCTAAGCTGATTGGTTCGTCAGCATTGATGTGCCAATCTGTTGCAGCAACAACTTTTCCTAGCATAGATTCTGATACTAGTGCGTGGTCAAGGCTACCAATGCGACCAGAGAAGCTATAAGAGTAACCTTGTGTGTCGCCGTCCAGTTCAGCTACTGCACTTTTAAGACCTTTATCTGCGAATGCACGGATAGGATCTTCCATTGCATAAGAGTTCATATCACCCACTAGGATGATATCTTCATCTTCAACTTCAGTTGGGTAAGTTGCTAACCAATCTGCGTATGCATTTGCACCCGCAACACGGATTTCATTCCAACATGCTTGGCCATCGCCTAAGTCAGCATTGTTGCCTTCAGCGCTGCCACAGCCGCCTTTTGATTTTAAGTGTGCAACTGCAACTGTGAAGATTTCTTCGCTCTCAAGAGATTGGAAGCTTTGCGCAATAGGTGGACGATTGCTGTAATCAAAAGGTTCTACAGTTGTATGAGCTGCTTTACCCACTTCAGATACTTTATTTGAGCGATAAATAAGTGCTGTTGTAATTTCATCAGTACCAATCTTATCAACACCAAAATCAACAAATGCGTAGGTGTTTTCTGCATCTTCGTCATTCAGTGCTTTTACTAGGCTTGCAATGGCGCTATTTTCACCGAAACCATCGTTTTCGATTTCCATTAAGCCAATAACATCTGCATTGATAGCTGTAATTGCGCTGACAATTTTAGCTTGCTGACGGATAAACTCTTCTTCGCTGTCTGCACCACGGCTAGTTGGGAAGCCTGCACCTTGGCCGTCGCCATTAAAGTAGTTTAATACGTTAAAGCTCGCTACACGTAGATCAGCTTCTTCGTTAAGCTCTGGAGCATCTGTACGCGGGTTAGTTGCTGTGAATTCAGGCTTCACTGTTGGGTGAATGCGGTAACGGTCAAAGCTGTAACCCATTACACCAGTAATCGTATTTACAGTGTCGCCTAAACGTAATGTGTTATAGGCATCAAGACCCGTACCTGGGTAGGCAATTGGATCAAGGTTTTGCTTTGTTGAACCATCGTCGATTAAGATTTGTTTTTTAAGGTTTTCAGTTTCAATCGCATTCGCTGCATCACCTGGTAGCGCCACTTGAGTACCTTGGTATAAACGCTCAGTACCTAAGTCAACTTCACCATAGCGGCCAAGACCGTAGTTATTATTAACTACTAAAGGTTGCGCGATGGTGACTAACATACCTTCATAGGCTTCAAGGTCTGCAACGTCAGCAACTGGTAAAGTGATAGCGGTTGCATCTGTCGATAAGCCGGTTGCACAGATCTCAACTTGGCTAACATCGCCTAGTTGTGTTGCGCTGTAGTATTCTGCCACGCTACCTTTAATACGTACGTGGTCACCTACAGCAACATCAGTATCTGCGAAATAAACGAATACACCTTCAGAAGTAAGTGGGTTTGTATCAACATCAGCAGCAAGTGAGCTAATGAAGAAGCCTTTTAGTTGATCATCACCTTGGAAGTCAGCTGTAACAACACCTTCAACTTCAACTTCAGTGTTAATGAGCGGGCTGTCACCGCCTTCACCTTGAATTGCGCTAATTAACGTTTTTGTTGCGCCACACTCAAGCGGTGTCACTGGATCTGGTTCAGGTGTTGGCTCTGTGCTATCACCGTATAAACCAATATTGCTGAAATCGTCTTGGTCGAATTGTTCCCACTCATCGCTTGGGTTGAATGCTGATGTTGCATCTGTACGACCTGCAGTCACAGTTGCTTTACGGCGAAGCGTTTTATTTTGTGTAGAAACACCGCCTTCATCCCATGCTGAACCCGGATCAACACCAAGTTGACCAAAGCTATCAACGATTGCACCGTCTTTAGTTAGTACTAATGCGTCATCACCGTTGAAATAAGTGATAGTTGATTCGGTGTTGCCTTTTGCTTTTAGTTCATCTGCAGATCCTGCGTTAACAATAACGTAAGTTGCATTTGCAGCAAGTGTACCGGTTAGCGCTAAGGTGTTGTTTGGCGCAGCAAGGTCGCCATTACCATTTGAGTATAAAGAGATGGTGTAACCGTCAAGCGATAGATCAGCACCAGACGTGTTATAAAGCTCTACCGCTTTATTGTTAGAGCTTCCTTCAACGTATTCAGAGATGATTAGGTTGGCAGAAGCAGGCGCGCTCAAGCTTGCAATCACAAGCGCGAGCGGCGTTAATTTTGTATTTATCATTATTTTTCCCGTGTATGTATTATAAAAGTCCCAATATGGGACACAGTACTTTAAGAAAAATCTATGACAAATTAAATACAAAATGTTAATAAAATCGGAATAATTACCAATTTTTAGAACATTTGCTTTAGATTAGTTATTTTTTAACCAAATTGCTGCTTGTTTTGCAAAATATGTCAGGATGCCATCGGCGCCAGCACGCTTAAATGCCAATAATGACTCCATGATTATTGCTTCTTCTGCAAGCCAACCGTTATCAATGGCCGCTTTATGCATGGCATATTCACCGCTCACTTGGTATGCAAATGTTGGTACACCAAACTCATCTTTTACGCGACGTACAACATCTAAATATGGCATACCAGGCTTTACCATAACCATGTCTGCGCCTTCTTGCAGATCAAGGGCAACTTCACGAATAGCTTCATCTGAGTTGGCTGGATCCATTTGATAGGTCTTTTTATCGGCACCTTTTAAGTTACCTGCAGAGCCTACCGCATCACGGAATGGGCCATAGTAGCTTGAAGCATATTTTGCAGAGTAAGCCATAATACGAGTGTGGATATGACCTTCGGCTTCAAGTGCTTCACGAATAGCACCAATGCGTCCATCCATCATGTCTGAAGGTGCAACCACATCAGCACCCGCTTCGGCATGCGACAGTGCTTGTTTTACTAAGATTTCAGTTGTGACATCATTAATCACATAGCCATCTTCATCAATGATACCGTCTTGACCATGCACGGTGAACGGGTCAAGTGCCACATCAGTGATCACACCAAGGGTTGGAAAAGCTTCTTTAAGTGCACGAACAGTGCGTTGTGCTAATGCATCTGGGTTATAGGCTTCTTCAGCCAGCAACGATTTTTTATCGCTCGGTGTTACTGGGAAAATCGCCACTGCTGGCACACCTAATTCAACGAGTTCTTTTGCTTCTTCAAGTAGTAAATCAATAGAAAGACGGTCAATGCCTGGCATAGACTCAATGGCTTCGCGGCGGTTTTTACCTTCTAACACAAATACAGGAAAAATAAGGTCATTAACGGTTAGTTGGTTTTCAGCCATTAGGCGACGAGAGAAGTTATCACGACGCATGCGGCGCATACGTGTATAAGGGAAAAGGTCGAGTCCTGATTGGGCCATGCTTTGTATACTCCTAGTCTGGTAGAGGATAACTCACTACGCGATTTCGACCCGTTTGCTTGGCATGATATAAGGCTTTGTCGGCATAGTCAGTGAATAAACTTGGGTTATTAATGTCTTCAGCAATTGCGCTGTAAACACCTGCACTCAAAGTAAATTTAATCGTTGTTCCGGCAACTATTATATCAGTATTTTCTGCGGCTTTGCGTATTTGTTCGGCAATTTCTAATGCACCTGCCAGTGGTGTATTTGGCAACAGCACCACAAACTCTTCGCCGCCATAGCGCGCCACTTCATCGAGTGGGCGTTTAAGGTGTTGTTTAATGACATCGGCGGCAGATTGAATGGTTTGATCACCGGTTAAATGACCATAGGTGTCATTAATTGCTTTGAAATGGTCAATATCTAACATGATGATTGCTAAAGGTGTTTGTTCACGTCGCGAGCGACGAATATCCATCAGGAGTTTTTTATCGAAGTAACGGCGGTTCTTGGTTTTTGTCAGCGCGTCTTCCATATTGAGTTGTTCAAGCTCACGGTTTTTCTCTTCAAGCTCGCGTAATGTCACTTGTAACTCAAAGGTACGCTCCTCGATATTCGCTTCAAGGTCTTGGCGCGCCTGTTCTTGCAGTTCAAGCCGCTCGCGCATTAAGGTATCTTTTGCTTTGCTTTCCGCTAATGCATTTTGTTGCGCTGCAACTTCGGCATCGCGCTGCATCAAAAATAGTTTTATAACGGCATAGCTTAAACTTAAGCTACAAACCAAAAAGCAAATGAAGGTGAGTGAAAGCACGCCGATATTTAAATTAAACGGGTTAAACACCCCAAGTGCACTGTAAATAATGGCGCAGAAAAATGCGAATAGGGCGATTAGAAAAGCGCTACAAGGCTGTTTATATTCACGATTAAACTGTTTGATAGCAATGCCTGCAAAGATGATGAGCACCACAGGTAAACTTAACAAGCACAGTGTAATTGCAATATGAATTGGTAAGAACCACATTATTACGGCGACAAGCACCACGACCCAGGCTAACCAATACTGAAAACGATTTAAGCGAGATTTGGCAAAGCCGAATATATACCCTTGCAATGGCACAAATAACGCACCACAGATAAAGAATAGAGTCGGAATAGTCAACTGTTGAAAGGAGAAGCCGCTCGGTTGCAGGTAGCGATAACCAAAGCCATAAAGATACGCTAACGACAGCCAAAGCAAGGTAAGTAATAACCCTGTGTAGGCGAAATAGCGGCGTCTAGAAAAACCATAAAGCACTAAGTTAGTGAGTGCCAGCGATAAAATAAAGCCGACTAATAAACCGTACAATAAGTTAAATTTGCTTTTATGCTTTAGGTATTCTGAGGGTTTCCAAAGACTGAGAGGCACTCTTAAGCCGCCGTTGTTTTTAACTTTGAGATAAACCTCTGAATGGCTAGCTTTTGGAATGCTTAATGAAACTAACAGCGATTCATTTTTAATTTGTCGATTGGCTAATGGGACTGCATCACCTATTTTTGTGTTAAATAACACATGCCCACCTTGTAGATGAAAGACACTCACTTCATCGAGCAAAGGGTTATCTATCGATAATATCAGCGGTACATCATCTAAAGAGGTGTTTTTTATCGATAGCTTGAGCCACAGAGGCTTTAAAGTCATTCCTAGATTTAAGGTTTCACCTTTGCTTGCCTGCCAAACTACATTTGTATTGCTAAAGGCTTGTTGTTGAGTAATAGGATCAAGCGTGTACTCAACATGTAACGTATGTTGAGACTTAAATTGTGAGCTAACAACAACAGGGTTAGCCAGTAAGTAAGGAGTAAATAAAACAACGAAGAGTACGCCACATAGTGACCATAGGCGCTTCATCTTAACCCTTTATGGAAAATAATTGCTGAAAGTTTAGTGTAGTTTGTTTTGCCACTTCAGTAAATTCACAGCCTTTTAAATCAGCAATTTGCTGACATACATAAGGAAGGTTCTGAGGTTCGTTGCGACGAGACTTCGGTCTTGGTCGAATATTTCTTGGCATTAAAAAGGGCGCATCGGTCTCAATTAACAAGCGATTCAAAGGGATTGCTGGCACCAAGGCTTGCAGTTGCTCACCGCGGCGTTCATCGCATACCCAGCCAGTAACACCGATATAAAGCCCCATTGCTAGGTAGCTTTGCAGCGCTTTTTCATCCCCCGTAAAACAGTGCAATACACCTCGTACTTTGAAGTCACTCAAGATGGCCAACATGTCTTCACTAGCATCTCGTTCATGCAAGTACACTGGCATATTAAGCTGCTCAGCAAGCTGCAGTTGGCGTCTGAAAACACTGCGCTGTACATCACGAGGAGAAAAATCACGGTTGTAATCGAGGCCACATTCACCAATAGCAACTACTTCATGATTTTGGCTTAGTGCTGTTAAGTGTTCTTCAAGGTGGTCATCTGCGGTTTTTGCATCATGAGGGTGAACCCCCGCAGTGCAAAATTGCTTAAACTGTTTGGCGAGCTTAAGAGAGGCTTGGCTAGTTTGCAGATCGCAGCCAATAAGAAGCATCTGTGTTACATTTGCCTCAGCGGCACGTCGTAACACAGCTTCATGAATATCATCAAATTGATGATTGCTTAAGTTGACGCCAGCATCAACCAGCGAAATGCTCATTAGTTAGTGCGCTTAACGCGAATCGAACGGTTTTGGCCTTCAACTTTTAATAGGAAAGAATTGAAAACGCCACGTTCAATAACGACAACATCTTGTTCTTTTAGACGTAGGCTATCAGAACCAACTTGACGCCACTGTTGACCATTATCAAGTTCGATGATGAGCTCACCGTAAGGGGCTTTTTTCACGCTTTTAACGATAGCGCTAATCTGGTCATCATTTACTTTCGCAACTTCTTTGTGCTCTAAACCAAAGTCTTCATTTTTTGTTTTTACAATTTGTGTGCTTGCTGCTGCCGTAACAGGTGCTGCCGCAACAGGCGCTGCAGAGCTTGCTGCAGGTTGTTCAATTTGTTGTTTTGTAGCCGGTTTAGAAAGTGATTTACCCGCCATGACGTTGTCGTAACAAAGTAAACGGTTAAAATCATTTTCAACAAAAGTACAGGCTTGTAATGCTTGTAAGTTAACTTCGTTTGCTTGCGCAGTGCCAGTAATCGTTAACAGTGCAACGAATGGAATGAGTTGTTTTTTCATTTATTCCTCTGATTCCTGTTGAGGTTTGGCGGTATAAAATGCAGCCAAAATTAAGCCTAATTCAAATAATAACAGCATGGGTAATGCTAGTAATGTTTGTGACAGTACATCAGGAGGTGTTAAGAACATGGCAACCACGAATACACCTACCACGATATAAGGTCGTTTTTCTTTTAAACTTTTCGTTGTTGTTGCGCCACTCCAGCATAACAGCATGATGGCAACAGGTATTTCAAACGCAATACCAAAAGCAAAAAACAGTTTTAAAGCAAAACTTAAGTAGCTACTAATATCTGGTGCTAATGTCATCATATCAGGGCCAGTGTTGGTGAAAAACCCTAAAATAATAGGTAACACCACAAAGTAGCAAAATGCGATACCACTATAAAATAGCAAGATACTAGAGGCCAAAATAGGCATCAGCATACGCTTTTCATGTTGATACAAGCCAGGTGCAATAAAGCTCCAAACTTGATGCAGTATCATAGGAATAGCAGCAAATAACGCCACAAATAAGGTGAGTTTAAACGGCGCAAAAAAGGGTGCTGTGACATCCGTTGCGATCATGGTGGCTGTGCTAGGCAAGTTTGCAATAAGTGGAGCTGCAACAAAGCTATAAATATCGTTGGCAAAATACACCAAGCTGATAAATATTAGCAAAATGCTTAACAAAGCTTTCATGAGTCTGTTTCGTAACTCAATTAAGTGGCCAACAAAGCCTGTGTGAGCTTGCTCGGTCATAATTTACTATTCATCATCGTTGTTATTGACCACAAAAGCAGAGTTTAAATTCACTTTTTTTCGTCATTATTATTAATTTCTGCTTTTTCAGGCGTGTCTTTTTTGTAACTGTGGGTGACTGACTGAGCAGCCTTTTGAAGTTCGTTTACAGAGTCTTGCAACTCAGGCGAGAGTTCTTGCAAGTTTTGTTGCTCTGCTTTTTTTAAATTTTCATGAAGCTCATGGATACGGAGTTCTTCGTTCACTTCAGCTTTCACTGAGTTGGCGACTGACTTTAATGTTTTTACCCAGCGGCTCACTGTGCGAATTGCCACAGGCAAGCGCTCTGGGCCTAATACAATCAGACCCACGATCAGTACGACAACAAGTTCCCACATCCCCATGTTGATTAAGCCTTATGGTCGTCTTTGCTTTTCTCTACGGTTTCTTTGCTTTGCGTGTTAGAAGCTTGTTCTATTTTCTCGCTTTTAGCGCTAGTTTGGTCATCGTCAGACACGGCTTTTTTAAAGCCTTTTACCGCGCTACCTAAATCACCGCCGATGCCACGAAGTTTTTTTGTGCCAAATAACAAAACGATGATTGCCAAAATAATGATTAATTGCCAAATACTGATACCACCAAAACCCATGGGTTACTCCGTTTTTTATCAAATTTATTGAATAGACTTGTCTCGATTATACTCACCAAAACATAAATAGCACTTAGTTTATGCGCTACGCCATGCTGCGATAAAGCCCACGACAGCAAAGCCTGCCGTAATTGCACTGGCGATTAAGTCATGCTGTAAATAACATAAGCCTGAAACAATCAAACAGCTACCCGCAAAGATGCTAAGTAACAAAGGTTTAGCTGATTGCGGCGCTGGCAATTGTACAGGTTGTTGCTGACGTTTTAAGTTTTGATAAATTAAATCAGGTAATTCAGGCATTTTTTCTGCCCAAAATGGCAAGTTCGCATACATTTTTTTCATTACTGCAAGCGGACCAACTTGTTCTTTGACCCAATCTTCTAGAAAAGGTTTAGCGGTTTTCCATAAATCAAGCTGCGGATACAGTTGTCTGCCAAGGCCTTCAACATACAACAGCGTCTTTTGCAGTAACACTAATTGCGGTTGAACTTGCATATTAAAGCGACGAGCCGTATTAAACAGGTTTACTAACACATGGCCAAACGAGATTTCGGCAAGCGGTTTATTGAAAATGGGTTCGCACACAGTACGAATCGCAAACTCAAACTCTTCAATACTGGTATCGGCTGGCACCCAGCCAGAATCTACGTGTAGTTGTGCGACTTGGCGGTAATCACGGTTGAAGAAGGCAATAAAGTTCTCTGCTAAATAGCGTTTGTCTTCACGATTAAGGGTGCCGACAATGCCGCAATCGATGCCGATGTATTTTGGATTATGCGGGTTTTCGCGAGACACGAAGATATTACCCGGGTGCATATCTGCATGGAAAAAACTATCACGGAAAACTTGTGTGAAAAACACTTCAACCCCGCGTTCAGCCAGCAGCTGCATATTGGTATTTTGTGCCAGCAATGCGTCGGTATCAGATACTGGAATACCGTAAATACGCTCCATTACTAATACATTACTGCGGCTATAATCACTGTAAACAAAAGGAATGTAGAGAGAATCTGAATCTTCAAAGTTACGGCGTAGCTGAATCGCATTCGCCCCTTCACGCATTAAGTCGAGCTCATCCAGCAAGGTTTTTTTGTACTCGTTTACTACCTCAATTGGGCGTAAACGTTTCGCTTCTTTTAATAACTTAGCCACTAAGCGTGCGACTTTTTGCATTAGCATTAAGTCGGCATCAATTTGCTCTTTAATGTTAGGGCGAATGACCTTAATCACCACATCTTGAGGTGTACCATGTTCATCAATTAAGGTTGCCGTGTGAACTTGTGCAATCGATGCTGATGCCAAAGGTGTTTGCGAAAAATCACTAAACAACTCACTGATATCATTAATGCCAAGCGCTTTTTCAATAAGCTGCTGAGCAAGTTCACCTTCAAAAGGCTCAACCTGATCTTGCAATAAGGCAAGTTCTAATGCGACATCATGCGGCAGTAAATCACGGCGTGTCGATAGCATTTGGCCAAACTTGATCCACACCGGGCCAAGCTCTTGCAAAGCAAGTCGCAAGCGCATACCTGCAGGTTTATCTTTATGTTGATTACGTAACCAAAATAAGCTGCCACGGGCAAGCTTTGCAAACCAAGGCACTCGCTTACGTGGAATTAATTCGTCTAAGCCATAGCTCAGGAGTGTTTTAGTGATGTAATAAAGGCGAGCAGACGACACACAAGTTCCTTAGCGCATTAGCGAGACTGTAACAGCGCGTTAATTCGCATCTCTAACTGAGATACTTGGCTTTTTAATTGGCGATTTTGCTGTTTAAATTCAGCAAGTTCTAGTGGGTGAATAGTCACTGATAGCTCATCTTGGCAAAGTGTTGTTAGGGTATTTTCTAACTTACTTTTTGTTTGTGAACCACGACGTTTTAGAGCTTGGAAAGAAAGCCATAACTGCTGGGCTGGCGCATCACCAATATAACGCGAAAAATGTTCAGGCCAATCAATATCAAGCTCTGCAAACGCATTGCTAAAACCTTGCGCAAGATTTAAATCGCCTTGTAGGTCAAGCTTATCTTGGCGAATGAGTTGCGTCAGCATTGATGGATCTTTAAGGGCCAACAAGGTGTTGATATCAGCGCTGATCATGCAGTCAAAACTGCGCTCTTGCGTGCTGTATAAGTGAATTTGCTCGTCGCTGTAAACGCACAAAATGGATTGTTGCCAATCACGAACTTCAATCAGCAGCTGTTTATCAGCAATTGCTGCAAGCTTGCCCTGTAACTGGGGGTCTAGCGGCAGCAATTGATTAATGATTCGTTCGACGAGTGATAACAGAGCGTTTGCTAACATCGCGTTACCTACTTACTTTACAGAATTTCTAGTATTTAAAACCACGGTGAAGGGCAACAATACCGCCAGTTAGATTTTGATAGCTCGTTTGTTCAAAACCGGCATCTTCCATCATCCCTTTCAATGTTTCTTGGTCTGGATGCATACGGATTGATTCAGCAAGGTATTGGTAAGACTCGCTGTCATTTGCCACTAACTGACCCATCTTAGGTAAGATATTGAATGAATAGAAGTCGTAGGCTTTACTTAGCGCTTCTTGTTCTGGTTTCGAGAACTCAAGCACCAGTAAGCGGCCGCCCGGCTTAAGAATACGATACATTGAGCGAAGTGCTTTATCTTTATCGGTCACGTTACGAAGACCAAAGGCAATCGTAATTAAATCAAAGCTGTTGTCAGGAAATGGCAATGCTTCGGCATTCATTTGTACATATTCAATATTGCCAACACGACCAAGATTACGCAGTTTCTCGCGGCCAACTTTCAGCATTGAAGAGTTGATATCGCCTAAGATAACTTGACCTGTTTCACCAACTAACTGACTAAATTTAGCGGTCAAATCACCTGTACCGCCAGCAAGGTCTAATACATAGTGACCTTTACGAACACCAGAACTTGCAATAGTTTGGCGTTTCCATAAACGATGAATACCGAACGACATTAGATCATTCATTACGTCATACTTTGCAGCGACTGAGTGGAATACATCTGCAACCATTGATGCTTTGTCGTTTTCAGCAACGGTTTTATAGCCAAAATGCGTGGTCTTTTCTTGATTCTCGTTCATGATTAATCTCTATCGTGGCAATAAAGACTAGTGTACTTGATTGTAGCTGTGGGGTGCAATTTGATTATAACTAAATCATCAGATTAGCGTGGCTTTTCATGACTTAGCGCAGTTTTAAACTTTATTGGCCGGCAATAAAACTACTTTGCCCTAGTGACTTTGCTTTTGCTGCTGCTAAAGATGCTTTTCGGGCTAAACTGTTAAAGTCGCCATCACCTTCATGTTTCGCGATCCCTAGAGCTAGGGTAATCGCGGGGAGTTTAGTGCCATTTTTGGAGCTGACAAAACGTAGCTTTTCGACACCATTTCGTACTTTTTCGGCAATTAAGTTCGCCGTTTCAGGCTCTATATCAGCAAGTAAAATGGTAAACTCATCTTTACTTGTACGCCCAGGTAAACCGCTTTCACGCACGTACTTTTGCACTTGCTTCGCGACTTTATTTAAAATCACCTCACCAATCACATCGCCATAGTTTTCAATAAAATGGTTTAAGTTCTCAATATGAATAGAAATCGCACAAACCGCTTTATTTTGACCAACCCAGAGTTGGGTTTGTTGATTTAAGTAATGGCGTTTGTATAAGCCAGTTTGCTGGTCGGTGATATGTTGCTTACGTAATTGGGTGAGTTGTTTTTGGGTTTTTTCTTGAAGTGCTTTTGCCTTTGCTATTTCTTGCTTAAATTGACGATGTTGATTGAGCAGCACTTCAGACTGTTTACTGAGCATTTTTAATGCGTGGCGCGTTTGCTCAATGTTGTTTTCATCAATTGAATGCACACAATCGGTAATTTGTTCGGCAAAGCGCACAATGTTTTGTTCGTTATTGCTGGCATTACGCGAAAGGGTATTTATAACCGAGTCAACATTGCGAACAATCGCCGTTTTCATTTTATGGCCTTGTTCCATAAAATCGAAATACAACTGTTCTACATAAACACAATCGATGGTTTTTCTTTGTGCGACTGCACGGTCAATAGCGGCGTTAAGTTTTGGATTAGATTGGCTGACGTAGGTATAAACAACCTGATAGTTTAGTGGTGACGGCGGTAATGCGTGATGTTCTAAAAAGATACATACCTTTGTCATTTTTTCTTGAGCAATAGCCATGGAATCATGGAACATCATTTTTCAATACCACTAAATACGCATATCAACCAATTAATAATCTCTTCCGTAAGGTGTATTTGCTTCCAAGCATAAATACTGAGTCTACAGTAATCTGTAATCAACCTATTTAAAAGCAAAATCGCTAACTTTGGAACTTAAATTTGTTTCGTTTGTGTCTATTAGCTGATTTTCTCAACAACTTTAACAAGTGTAATTAAAAATTGTTTAAAGCTTGCTCACTGTTGTTTAAACAGCGCTGCTAATTTAAGCGCATTTAACCTGAGCTTGGTCGCATTTGCTTGGGTTTTAGCCAGTGCTGCGCTACTTTAGCGATACTGATTAAAACTAAAAAGAATGCTATGAAACAAACACTGTCGCGAACTTTAAACCGCTCTGTTATTGCGGTTGCTTTAGCGTGTACTTTAAGCGCTTGTCAGGTAACAAATATTGATGCTGATCAGCAATTTACTCAAGTAGCCGAAAATATTGTTAATTATCGCCAAAGCATCAGCCCATATGGCAAAGAAAATGGCGTAGATGGGTATTTATTAGAAAATCTATCGGCTGAATTTTTAGAGCAAAAATACAAGAAGAATACTGAATTACTTGCTGAGCTAGATGCTATAGACCGTGATAAGTTATCTGAAGAAAACCGCATTAACCTGACTATTTTGCGTGGCCAAGTGCAAAATAGTGTCGATGAATATGTCTTCAATACGCACTATATGCCACTGACATCTGAGTATGGGTTTCATTCTAGCTTGTCGTTTATGGTTTCTAGCTCTGATTACACAAAACCGCAAGACTACCAGTTATACCTTGCTAAATTGCAGCAAATTCCCCGCTATTTCTCGCAAAATATCGGCTGGATGCGCAAAGGTCTTGAAGTGGGTTTAACCCAACCAAAGGCTGTGTTAGAAGGCTATCAAGACTCTATTACGGCTTATATTGTTGATGATGCTACCCAGTCTGAATTTTACAAACCATTCTTAAATAACACGGCAGGTTTGAGTGATAGCGAATTTGCTGCATTACAAAAGCAAGCACAAACCATTATTAAAGAACAGGTTATTCCGGCTTATCAAGGTTACTTAACTTTCTTTAATAACGAATATCAACCGGGTGCACGTACTGACATTGGCATTTCAAGTACACCAAATGGTAAGGCGTTTTATGAAAATCGCGCCAAGTATTACACCACTACTGATATGACGCCGAAAGAAATCCATGAGCTGGGTTTACAAGAAGTCGCGCGTATTCGTGCAGAAATGGAAAAAATTATTGAGAAAGTAGGTTTTGAAGGCTCGTTTGCTGATTTTGTCCACTTTTTACGTACTGATCCGCAATTTTACGCAAAAACACCGAAAGATTTGCTAAAAGAAGCGTCTTACATCGCCAAAAAAATGGATGCGCAGTTACCTAAATTATTCCATACCTTACCGAGAATGCCGTACGGTGTTGCGCCAGTGCCTGAGAGTATTGCCCCTAAATATACAACCGGTCGTTACTCAGGGTCTCGTCGTGATGATCAAGCGGGTTATTACTGGGTTAATACCTATGCGCTCGATAAGCGTCCGTTATATGTTCTTGAAGCATTAACGCTACACGAAGCTGTACCTGGTCATCATTTACAAATTTCACTTAATGCTGAACTTGAGTCATTACCAAGCTATCGCCGCAATGCATATTTGTCGGCATTTGGCGAAGGTTGGGGCTTATATTCGGAATTTTTAGGTATCGAAGCGGGCTTTTACCAAGACCCATACAGTGATTTTGGACGATTAACTTATGAAATGTGGCGTGCCGCGCGTTTAGTGGTTGATACAGGTATGCATATGTATGGCTGGAGTCGCGAACGCGCAATGAAATTTATGAGCGAAAACACCGCGCTTTCATTACATAACGTGAAGACTGAAACCGACCGTTATATTTCATGGCCTGCACAAGCGTTGTCATACAAAATTGGTGAGCTAACGATTAAACGTTTACGCCATGAAGCAGAGCAAGCGCTTGGCCAAGACTTTGATATTCGCGAATTCCACCACCAAATATTACGTCATGGCTCAGTGCCAATGTCGGTGCTTGAAGAGCAAATTCAACTTTATATTAAAGCTGAGCTAGCAAAACGAGCAGCATAGCAGATGAGAAAGGCGTGATTTACATCACGCCTTTTTTGTTTATTGCACGTAATATAAACACCTTATATGCTTTGAAGGATGTCATTTCACAAAGGGGCCTTGGATGAGTGATTTTATAATTTTTAGTATCGATGTTTTTGCCAGCTTATTTATTTTTGCACTCGGCATAGGTTTGCTGGTGATTGTGTGCTTTTACATTAGTGATGTGACGCAGTCTAAACAGGCGATTCGCCGTAATTACCCGGTGATCGGCCGATTTCGTTATTTCTTTGAGCGCCAAGGTGAATTCTTCCGTCAATACTTCTTTGCAATGGATAGAGAAGAGTTGCCATTTAACCGTGCTGATCGAAGCTGGGTTTATCGTGCTGCGAAAAATGTTGACCGTACTACGGCCTTTGGCTCAACACAAAGTCTTGAGGCAACGGGCACTGTGATGTTTATGAACTGTGCGTTTCCAACCTTAGATGAAGATGCACTTGACCCTAGTGAAGTCACGTTAGGGCCTTATTGCCAAACTCCTTATACAACAAACTCGTTATTTAATATTTCTGGTATGAGCTTTGGTGCCTTATCTAAGCCTGCTGTTCGTGCGTTATCGCGAGGTGCAAAGTTAGCAGGCTGTTGGATGAATACAGGCGAAGGTGGGCTCAGTCCTTATCACCTTGAAGGTGGTGCAGATATTGTGTTTCAGATTGGCACGGCAAAATATGGTGTACGAGATGAGCACGGCAAATTAAGCATCGAAAAACTCAAAGCAATTGCTGAGCATGAACAAGTTAAAATGTTCGAAATTAAAATGAGTCAAGGTGCCAAACCCGGTAAAGGGGGGATGTTACCAGGGCGTAAAGTGACTGCTGAAATTGCAAAGATCCGGGGCATTCCTGAAGGGCATGACTCGATTAGTCCAAATGGTCACCCAGAGATTAAATGCCCAGCAGATTTACTCGATATGATTGAAACGGTACGCAGTACCACAGGTAAACCAACCGGTTTTAAAGCGGTGATTGGTGAATACACTTGGCTCGAAACCTTGTTCAGTGAAATTAATAACCGAGGCATTGAATCAGCGCCTGATTTCATCACTATTGATAGTGCCGACGGCGGTACGGGCGCAGCTCCTCAACCCTTGATGGATTCAGTTGGTTTACCGCTTCGAGAGAGCTTGCCTTTGGTTGTCGATCTGCTAAAAAAACATGGTCTCAGAGAGCGAGTGAAAGTGATTGCATCGGGTAAGCTAATCGTACCGTCAAAAGTGGCTTGGGCATTGGCACTTGGGGCTGATTTTATTGTTTCGGCGCGCGGTCATATGTTTTCGCTAGGTTGTATTCAGGCTCTGCAGTGTAATAAAGATACCTGTCCGACCGGTATTACGACTCACAATGAACGCTTACAACGAGGCTTAGATGTGACCGATAAGGCACAGCGTGTCGCTAATTATAATAAGTTTATTCACTATGGTGCAGGGCTGATTGCTCACTCGTGTGGTGTATCAAGTGCCCGTGAGTTAGCTCGCCAGCATGTGCGTGTAGTACAGGAGAATGGTTTATCAGAGCCGCTCGATAAAATGTATGAACACTACAATAAATAATCTAGTTGAGTTGAATAATTAAAAGGCGCATTGAGCGCCTTTTTACTTTTTGCTAGTTAATTTAATAAACTGATTAATAAAGAAAAGAACTCGTCTTTATTGTTACAGCTTGTGGCATTGAGCATCAGTTGCTCGCCAAGTACGAGTGTTTGTTGTTGTATTGCTAAACGCGCTTGTTCATCTTCAATTCCAACGATATCAGCAACATGGGCTAAACCAATAGTACGGCGAATAAGTTCAGCGCCACAGTAACCAATTGCATCACGCAATACGTGTTGTAAGTAATCTTCGATAAAGGCGCGGTTTGCAAAGCTAATATCAGTTGCTTCGCTGCTTGCTAGGTTTAACCAATGTTGTTCAAATTGGCTGTAACAGTCTTGTAAGCAGGTTAATAAATGAGTTTGATACTGACGGCGCTTTGCTTGTTCGGCAATACGTCCATTTTGGGCACAGTAATTTAGTAACAAATTACCCATAAATGAGCCGATGTCGAAGCCAACAGGGCCAAAAAAGCCGAACTCTGGGTCGATCATTTTAGTGGTTTTGCTATCAACAAAAATGCTGCCACTATGCATATCGCCATGCAATAAAGTTTGCGGGCATGATAAGAATTTCGCTTTTAATTTCGCTGCGGCTAGTTTTAAAGCATCATTATTACGAATACTTTCGACGTGCTCAGTAAGCTCTGCAGGGAAATTATTGCGCTCATGTTCAATGTACGGATCAGTGAAAAATAAGTCTTCCGTGATCTTACATAAATCAGGGTTAATAAATTGACTGACTTTGGCTTTTTTATCTTCAGCAGATAAATAAAAGTCTGAGTTATAAAAGCCTGTACGGCTTAAATACAGTGCAACATGATTGGCCAGTAATGGGAATTGCTCGGCCTTGATTTGTGCGCCACGTAAAATTTGTAGGTCGCCTAAATCTTCTAGTACGGTTAACGCCAACTCGACATTGTGATGCAGTATTGCCACAGTATGTTCAGGGCATAACTGACCATGATTAATCAATACTTCGGCTTCAATGCGTGCGCGGTCTAACGATAACGGCCATGACTCACCTACACAACGGGCGTAAGGAAGTGCCTGCTTTAAAATTACACTGTTGTTGTGCTGATCAGCAACACGAAAAACTAAGTTTAAGTTTCCATCACCAAATTCGTATGCAGTCAGTGTAGCATCAGCAGCGAATACTGAGCTTAACTCATTTTCGATAAGTTTTTTAATGTAATCAACAGCATGCTCTGCAGTGAAGGCAGTATAGTTAGCCATAGCTTTATCTCGTAATACAATTAACTTTAAGCATTCTATACCTGTAACCGTTTAGATGTCCATACATCTAGCTTGTTAGTTGTCAAAACTGATGTAAAATAACTATTCACTTAAATTAGTTTTTCATTAGTAATTCGGATTCAGTATGCAAGATCTCATCGCCAGCAGTATTAAATATCAGCAAGGTACGTTAACCGTGCTTGACCAGTATTTGTTGCCACATCAACAGCATTGGCATGTGTGCAATGATGTTGAAACGATGAAAGACCTGATCTTGACCTTAAAAATTAGAGGCGCACCTTTAATTGGCTTAGGAGCGAGTTTATTGGTTGCACATTTAGCAGAGCAGGGCATGAGTCAGTCAGCACTTGCGGTTGCTATAGATGAACTAGAAGCAACCCGCCCAACCGCCGTTAACCTAATGCACTGTATGGCCAAGTTACGTACAGCACTGACAGAGACTGATTATGTTGCTGCTGTTGTCGCGACTGCTGAACAGTTATTTAAAGAAGATATTGCCCTTTGCGATAGCATGGCAGAACGTGGTGCTGCCTTGGTTGATAAAGGCGATAACATTTTAACGCACTGTAATACAGGTGCGTTGGCAACGGCTGGTGTAGGCACTGCATTAGGTGTGATTTATAAAGCGCAGCAACGCCATGGCGATATTCATGTTTGGGTTGATGAGACACGACCGTTACTGCAAGGCGGCCGCTTAACAGCTTTTGAGCTTGAGCGTTGGCAAATCCCTTATACTTTGATTTGCGATAACATGGCAGCCAGTTTAATGGCTGCGGGCAAAGTAGATAAAATCTTTGTAGGTGCAGACCGTATTGCTGCAAACGGTGACTTTGCAAATAAAGTCGGCACTTATAACCTCGCTGTGTTAGCGCATTTCCATAACATTCCATTTTATGTCGTTGCGCCACTTACGACGCTTGATACACAAACGGTGTGTGGTGTCGATATCGAAATTGAGCAACGCAGTCCCAACGAAGTGCGCGGTGTTAGTGGTAGTTTTGGTGAAGCGATGTGGGCACCGACTAACGCAAAGGTTTATAACCCGGCATTTGATGTTACACCGGCGAGCCTAGTCACAGGCTGGGTGCTCGATAGCGGCGTTTATAACCAATCCGATATCGAGCAAGGTATCCTAAAGCAGTTAAAGTAGAAATTACTCAGCACTTTTTTTAGTGTAAAGCTCAATGCTGTTTTGAGTATTTGCTGTTAAGAATGAAATAGCGAGCTTGTCATTATTGGCATTGAGATGGCTAATAAAGTGCAAATGCTGCAGTTGAACTGCAAGTTCAACATCCTTCATTTTTGCTAAGTTGATGCTATACACTTCTGCTTCGGTGGCGATGTACAAGCTGTGCTGGTTACTTGCCATCGAGATAATCGAAGGTTTTAGCTCGATAAGTTTGTCTGGGGTCACCAGTTCACTATAGGTATTATTGTCACTGTCTAGTAGCAGGTATTTTGCGTACTTAGAATGCACGATTAGCTGATCATCATCATACCAAGCAATTTCTAAAGGGGTGTCGATGGTGCTTTTAACAACGTGATCGCTATTGGTGTGCAAAATCATTATTTGGTTTTGCTGGCTGCTAAGCTCTGTATAAATCACTGCAATTTTATTGCCTCTGATTGCTGCCAATTTGCTGTTTCCTGGTAGCGTCCAGTGTTTAATTTCTGAAAAATCATTGGCACTTAATAAGCTTAGTTGCTGAGTGGTTTTATTAAAACTTACGAGCTGACTGCTGTCGCTATTTGCAGTAATAACGGTCGTATCTTCGCCAAGCTTGTCGGTTATATCTATATATTGGTTATCTTTTCTCAGCCAATGTTGGCGCTTATAGAATTCAAAATCAGCGAAGTAGACATCATTATTCGGTAGTGCGACAACATCATCCTCATGCTTATTTGCCGTAGCAATATAGCTCATTTGTTTTGATTTTAAGTCAAATATGGCCCCATCATTGTCGTGTAAATCAGTGCTGATCAAAACACTTTGTTTATTAAGGGGGTAGGCGAAATTAGCTCGCTTTACTGGTGCTTTAACAGGTTGTCCTCGGCTCATGGTATCAAACGAAAATGATTCGATCGTCAATTTACCGCGGTTATACCAAACCAGCGAGTTAGTTTGCTCATCATAAGTCGCAGCCCAAGAGCGGTAGTTGTTCGTCGTTAAGAGTTTAAGTGAGCTGCCGTCTAAATTTGCCATGTAAATCTCTGCTTGACCCACATTATGGCGCTCGAAAATAATCCGACTAGGGTTTTTGATGGTGGTTAAAATGTAGTCGCCAGTCCCTGTGATATTTGGTGAAGTAATGCGAATTTCTTCACCTGTTTTTAAATCTTGAGCATAAAGGGCGTTTAAGTGAGTTAAACCACGGTAGTTATTTCGTCTTGTAATTGCCACATTGCCGACCTCCATGTACTGGGTTGGAGATAAGCTACGTATAAATTGATTGGTTCTAGGCTTAATTAAAGCTTCATTCGATAACAGGTTGCTTGCTTGCCAAGCAATACAATCGTTGTAATCACTTCCTTCACATGAACCATAGAATAGACGCTCGCCATCGTCAGACCAGCCTTGTAAAAAGAGATCCCCTGATGCAATTTGGTACTCTTTTTTAGTTGTTAAGTCGACAACATAAAGGTACTTATCATCAATATCATTTTGCAGTATGTAGGCTAATTTTGTTTTGTCTTGATTGAGCATTAAGCGGTAGTGTGTGCCTTTATGCCAGGAAATCGTTTCTACTTGCAGGTCTAAAAGTGGTGCTTCGCTTTGGTCTTCAGTAGTGGCTTTAGGTTGTTGTAAGAACAACCAAATAGCAGCAAGCAGTAAACTCAATACTAAGGCTGCAAAAGGCCACGGCCAGCGAGAAGTATGATCTTTTTTTGGACTAATGTTGGCTGTATTAACTTGAGTCTCAGCGTCTTTATCTGCTGTTATTACATTTTCTGTTTTTAGCGGCTCTGTACTCACCGCGTGATCAAGAAACTTAACTTCAATAAATAAACTGTAGCCTTTGCGGTAATGGGTTTTAATGGTTTGCCCAGGCTGCTTTTCTGACTTGAGTACTTTTCTTAATTCTGAGATGGCGCGGTTGATGGCATTGTCATCAACGAAGCTTTGTTGCCAAATGTTTTCAACCAATTCTTGGCGAGTGATAATGCGATCATTATGGGTAATGAAAAAGCACAAGAGTTTATAAAGTAAAGGTTCTAGTTCGCGCGTATGCGTGCCATCGCTGATGGTTTGCTGCTGAGTGTTAAATTGCCACTCACCCACATAAATAACGGTATCGCGTAAGGGTGAAAATGCCGACCCCATGTTTAGTCCTTTAACTAAAATGTAATAATCTTGATGGGGAAGATAATAACAGCTTTTGTTCTTGATTTGGGTTTTTTTGTTTTATATTTGTAAATTAAAGGCTGTTTTTTGCAACATATAGCCAAGCTTGGCTGCTACACTGAAATGTTTCTGCAATTCTTTGATATTCATCCACTTCGTAAGCGTCTGCCTGAGCAAGCTCTTGTTCGGTGATTAAATAAATTGTGCCATTAACCGTATCACTTTGTTTGCCCGTTTTGATTAACGCTGGGTGAAAACGCTGGCCGCTACTTTTAAGGACAGCTTCGTCGGTGATCTCGACTTCACCAATAACATACCCGGTTAATGTAGCTGGTTGACCTTCGAGCAAGCGCCCGAAGGTATCTAGCTGAACCTGCGGATACTGTAAGGTACCGTAAGAAAATAGCTTTTCCATGTTAGTCCAGCAGTGGGAAGGTGTTAGCAATGGTTGACTCAGTGCTTTTAGCTACCCAACCTTCGGTATTATTAAATAAGCGAATTGCTGTAAATTCAGGGTCGCTGCCCATATCAAACCAATGCGGTGTGAGCTCAGGAACAGAAATAAGGTCACCTTGCTGGCACAGCACTTGATACACTTTATCGCCTAAGTGTAAGCAAAATAAACCTTGGCCTTTCACAAAAAAACGTACCTCATCTTCGCTATGTGTATGCTCAAATAAGAACTTGCTGCGTAATTCGCTGGCATTTGGATTACCTTTAGCAAGCGAAATAACGTCCACTGTTTGATAACCCCCTTCAGCCTTAAGGCGCTCTATATCGTTAGTATAGGCAGTTAAAATAGCGTCATGGCTGGTATCTTGGTCAATCTGTGCCGTTGCTTGCCACTGCTCAAAGCGAACGCCAACCGCATTCAGCTCACTCGCAATCGCGCTTAAGTCTTCACTGTGAAACAGTATGTTGTCTGCGTTGTTATCATTAAAAATAGTTAATTGGCTCATGCTAAAAGCTCCGCACTAAATGCTGTGAAATCGTTAATGTATGGGTGAGCGTCGCTGACTGCTTGGCCATCGCGAACAAGGTGTAAAGTGCCAAGACCAGCAGCTTTGGCAGCATCAAGCTCTGCTTCCACATCACTTAAGAACAGCACTTCTGCAGCTTCAAAAGGCAAGGCTGCAATAATATTCTCATAAGAGCTCTGCTGTTGTTTTGCGCCAACTTTGGTGTCGAAGTAATCACTAAATAAAGGTCTAACATCACCATAATCAGAAAACTCAAAAATCAGGTGTTGCGCTTTCACAGAGCCCGAAGAGTAGACATATAAACTTTTACCAGCTTGTTTTTGGGCTTGTAAAAAGTCATAAGCATCAGGGTAAAGGTGGCCAGTAAAATCACCATTTTCGTAGCCTGTTTGCCAAATTAACCCTTGTAACTGCTTAAGTGGGGTAATTTTTTGATCCGTTTCAATCCAATGAATTAAATGGCTAATAACCGTGTCGATATCGGCTTCTGGTTGCTCTATATGTGCCTTAACAGCCTCTATTTGGGCTGCTACTTCTGGGTCACTTTGATGTGACTTCACAAACTCAGGTAATTGCCCTGCCGCGTAAGGAAATAATACGTCTTTAACAAAAGAAATGCGGGTAATTGTGCCTTCAATATCGGTTAAAATTGCTTTGATCATGCTTGAACTCCAGCTTGAATGCCTTCTAGTTTTAAGCGTTCAAGTTCACAGCTAAACAAAAACTCTAAGCCTTCTAAATGACGCTGTACTTCTTTGATATCGCGACCAACCACGTATAAACCATGACCACGAATTAATACGGCATGTTCGATAGGGGTGTGAAGGTGATGATCACTGACCAATAAACTTAAACGGTCAATGTCTTGGTCATTATCAAAAATAGGAATACTTAGCGTATCTAAATGCGATTTAACACCACTTAAAGATTTTTGCATTTCGTAGCCATGTAAATTGATAGCGTGACCTTTGATCACACGCGATAACACAGTTGCTGCAACAGAATGGGTATGCAAAACAAATTTAGCTGATGGGATAAGCTTATACATATTTAAATGTAGCTCAGTTTCAGCTGATGGATTACCAGAGCCTTTAGTGCGATTACCTTCATGGTCAAACTCAATAAACGCATGAGTGCCGAGTTGGCCTTTATCGAAGCCACTTGCTGTGACGACATAACCGCTTGCAGTGCGGGCTGAAAAGTTACCACCAGTAGCAGGGACCCAGCCACGTTGGCTTACCCATTTACCAGCTTCAATTAGTTCTGAAATAGCGGTATTGTTATGCATATATTCCTCGACATTCTAAAAGTTATTTAGACGGCTATACATCTGTTTTAAGCAATGATAGCATCGCTTCGGGCGCAAAACCATCTTTAAGGAACCTCTGTGTTTGAAAGTAAATTGCCGAATTTAGGCACCAGCATTTTTAGTCAAATGACAGCTCTGGCAAATCAGTATCAAGCTATTAACTTATCTCAGGGTTTTCCTGAGTTTGATGCACCTGAATTGCTAAAAAAACAACTCAATCATTATGTACTTGAGGGGGTAAATCAATATGCGCCTTCAAGTGGTATTGCAAAGCTACAACAGCAAATAGCGGCTCTGATAGCGAGAAAATACCATAACAACATAAATTACGAGCAACAAGTTACTGTTACGTCAGGGGCAACAGAGGCATTATTTGTAGCGATTCAAGCACTTGTCAAAGAGGGTGACGAAGTGGTGGTGTTTGACCCTGCTTATGACTCTTACCAACCAGCAATTGAGCTTGCAGGCGGTCGTTCAGTTCATGTCGCTTTGCATGCGCCAGATTATAAAATCGATTGGCAAGCCGTAGCCGATGTCATCACAGACAAAACACGTGTCATCATCATCAACACGCCACATAACCCAAGCGGTAAAATCTTTAAAACAGAAGATATTAACGCCCTTAAAGCGCTTGTTGCTGAGCATGATTTATATGTGATCAGTGATGAAGTGTATGAGCACATTACCTTTGATGGCGCTTTGCATTTAAGTGCGCTGACCGACTCTGAGTTATTTGCACGTAGTTTTGTGATTTCAAGTTTTGGTAAAACCTTTCACAGCACTGGTTGGAAGATGGGTTACTGTGTAGCACCCGCTCAGCTCATGGTGGAGTTTCGTAAAATTCACCAATATGTGACTTTTTCAAGCTTTACGCCTGCTCAGCATGCATTAGCCGATATGCTTGAGTTAGAGCCTGATCATGTTGATGAGCTAAGTCATTTTTATCAACAAAAACGTGATTTACTCAGCGAAGCGTTAGCGCAAAGCCGTTTTAAAATATTACCAAGTGAAGGCACTTACTTCTTACTACTCGATTATAGTGATGTGTCTGATCTTGATGATGTTGAGTTTTGTCATTGGTTGGTCGAGCAAGCGGGGGTTGCAGCTGTGCCACTCAGTGTGTTTTACAACAGTGCAAGCAGCGATAAAGTGATTCGTTTATGTTTTGCAAAAAATGATGACACATTAAAACGTGCTGCGGAGATTTTATGTCAACTTTAACCTTGGCTTTAGTGCAGTCATCACTGCATTGGCTTGATAAAAACGCTAATCTTACGCATTTTTCTGAGCAGCTTAATAACTTAAACGAGCAGGTCGATTTAATTGTCTTGCCAGAAACGTTTGCCACGGGTTTTGCGATTAATCTAGATTGCAGTGAGCCTGAACAAGGCGACGTACTTAGCTGGTTACAAGCCACTGCGAAGCAAAAGAATGCCGTGATTGCTGGTTCTGTTTTAGTTGCAAAAGGTGACAAAAAGGCCAATCGATTTTATTGGGTTTGGCCAAATGGTGAAGTAAAGTATTACGATAAACGCCATTTATTCTGCTTAGGTAACGAAGGTAATTTTGTTGCAGCAGGTACGCAACGCGAGATATTCACAATCAATGATTTTCGCATTTTACCGCAAGTGTGTTACGACCTGCGCTTTCCTGTATTCCAACGAAACTGCAATGACTACGATGTGATGATCAACGTAGCCAATTGGCCGGCGGCACGTCGCCATGTATGGGATACCCTGTTAAAAGCACGCGCAATGGAAAACGTGTGTTATGTCGTGGGCGTCAATCGTATTGGTGCAGATGGTAATGATATTGCTCACAGTGGTGGCACCGCGGTTTATGATTTTAAAGGTGATACTTTGGCTGCGCTTGAAGATAACCAATCGGGTATCATTATTAAGCGCTTAGAAAAATCACCGTTAGATGACTTTAGAAAGGCTTTTCCTGCTCACTTAGATGCTGACCAATTTCAATTACTGTAATTGCATTGCATAACTTTAAGCTCATGATTAGCCTATTTACAAAACTAATCATGAGCTCTACTCAATACTTACCTTAATATGGCTATTAAGGATAAAAGCTCAGCATCACAGATATAAACACGCCAGTGATCACTAGTTGCACTAAGCAAAAGCCCATGATGTCTTTTGCTTTTAAGCCTGCAATGGCGAGAACAGGGAGTGCCCAGAACGGCTGAATTAGGTTGGTCCAAGCATCACCCCATGCGACAGCCATAGCAACACGTGGCATATCAGCACCAAGTGATTGTGCTGCGGGAATGACAATTGGCGCTTGCACTGCCCACTGACCGCCGCCTGATGGCACAAAGATATTCACAAACCCTGCACTTAAAAAGCTCCAAAAAGGCAGCGTTTCGGCTGTTGCAATGGCAATAAATCCTTCAGAGATTTGTTGAGCAAGTCCCGTTTTTACCATGATAGCCATGATCCCTGCATAAAACGGAAATTGAATCACTATGCCAGCTCCACTGGGAATTGCTTGCTGTAAGCTACTGAGTAAATTATGCGGTGTTTGATGCAGTAAAATTGCGCTAAATAAGAAAATCGCGATCACGCTATTTAAATTTAGGCCACCTCCGGTGAGCACAAAATAATAGAATAAATAGCCAAGGCCAACGGCACCTATTCCCATACCTAGCAAACGACTATGCTCTATTATTTCGGCAGGGCGGGTAGGTGTTGCTGTTTGCTTAGTTTCATCATCAAGCTTTGCGGGGTCAACATAAACGCTGTCTGTCTCGCTTGGCAACATATAGCGATTTACAAGCGGCATGATAATAAATAACCCCACAACAATGGCGATATTAAATGCAGAAAAAATTGTCTCCTCGGTGCCTATAATACCAATGCTTTGCTGTGCAAAATGGCCATCGGTTGCGATGGTCAGTGGCACTGAACCGGCTAAGCCACCATGCCAAACAATAAAACCTGAATAAGCACTGGCTACTAACAAACGGTAATCAACGCGGGTTTGTTTCGCAATTGCTTTGGCGAACAAAGCGCCAATCACTAAACCGAAACCCCAATTTAGCCAGCTAGCTAGCAAAGATACGAGGGTCACGAGAATGATTGCTTTAGCTGGGCTGTTGGCGAGAGTTGCCAATTTGTTGAGTATACTGCGCATAACGGGAGTACTTGCTAGCATATAGCCCGTTAGCAGAACCAGCAGCATTTGCATGGCAAATTGTAATAGGTTCCAAAACCCTCCACCCCAAGCGGCAAGTACTTGTGTGGGTGTTGATGGGGTAAAGAGGCTTGCAACGATGAAGCTCAGTAAGGTGAGCAAAATAACAAATATAAACGGGTCGGGTAGGTAACGCTCAACTAGTTTAGTGAATGGTTTAGCAACGCGATTTAGCATAGTTTTTATTGTTGTCGTCGAATCGATAATGCCAATAAATCATGAATAACGATGATTGGCAAATTGCGACGCCGTTGCTTTAGCGTATGTTTTAAAACTGGATGCTAAAAACGCTTACTGTGAATCTTGCTCAAGCACGGCTTTTAAACGGGCTTGAACTTCTTCGACTAACAGTATTGGCTGGAATTTAGATAAGAACGCATTACAGCCAACCTTCTCGACCAAAGCTTGGTTAAAGCTACCACTCAAGGATGTGTTGAGCACGATATGTAGGTTCTTCATGCGGCTGTCGTTGCGAATTTCGTGTGTTAAACGATAACCATCCATTGCGGGCATTTCTGCATCGGTGATCACCATAAGTAATTCTTTTTCAACATCTCTGCCTTGATCAGCCCAGCTTTTTAGCATTTCGAGTGCTTCAAGTCCGTTACGAGCAGGAATAATCTCGATGCCAAGCTGCGATAAAGTATCGCTTACTTGTTTACGAGCCGTTGGTGAATCATCAGCATGAAGAATTTTGCGGCCTGCAAATTCGTTTACGATACTCTTATCAAGAATATCTTCAGAAATGTGAACCTCGTACTCGACGATTTCGGCAAGTACTTTTTCTACATCGATTATTTCAACCAAATGCTCTTGGCCATCGCGTTTTACTTTTGTTAAGGCTGTGAGGTAGTGATTTTTACCAATTGCGGTTGGCGGCGGCATAATGTCTGACCAAGTCATATTAATGATCTGATCAACCTTGCCAATTAAAAAGCCTTGTACGGTGCGATTGTATTCAGTGATGACGAGGTTTGTATCTTCGATGTGCTTCGCTTCAGGCATGTTAATCGCTTTGCGCAAATCAATCACCGGAATTGATTCACCGCGAATATCAACCACACCCGACACTTTAGGATGCGCGTGAGGAATTTTGCTAATATGTGGCAGCTTTACCACTTCTTTAACTTTAAACACATTGAGTGCAAATAAGTGACGACTGTGTAGGTAAAATAGCAAAAGCTCTAAGCGGTTTTCACCGACCAGTTGCGTACGCTTATCAACAGAAGCAAGAACACCTGACATATTTCACCCTAAACACCTAATACAGAGATAGTATAGTCTACTATTATTTTTCATCGACATGCATTAGGAATTTTCCATCAGTTGCCAAAGAGCTGGCATTCCAGTACCGTATCGTTAATTTCTTCCACGATAATTCGCAAGGATCATGCACTATTTATTAAATCGTATAGTGGTACTTATCCGCAGTCATATTGATCAAGTAAGTTGGCAGGCTGTGGTCGTTACCACGCTTTTGCATATGCTACTTATATGGTGGCTGCTTATGCTTGCAGGAGAGCAAGCTTTAACACCACTAAGTACCTACGTATATTATTATGTTGTGACAACATCAACGGTTGGCTATGGCGACTTTAGTGCCAGCACCGAGCTTGGCCGCTGGATTGTTGCATTACTGCAAATACCTTTTGGTTTAGCACTATTTGGCGTTCTGTTGGGAAAAACAGGGCAAACAGTAACTTACTTAATCAGGCGCGCTATGACGGGTGATAAAAGCTTCGCACATATAAACAATCACATTATTATTTTTGGTTGGCACGATACTCGAACTAAGAAGATGGTTGACTATATTCTTGCTGATCAAAAACGCTTAGATCGTCGAATTCTATTGGCGGTTACTGAACAAATGGAGCACCCATTTTTAACAAATCCAATGGTTGATTTTGCTCGTCTTAGTAGCTTTACCGACCTAGATGAGTTGAAAAGAATCGCGATTGAACGCGCTGATAAAATTATTATTGATGGTCAAGATGATGATCAAACGTTCACAACAGCATTGCGTATCAGCAAGTTAGTAAATAAGCATTGTCACATTAGTGCGCACTTTACTGACGAAACTAAAATCGAAATGCTGCATGAGCACTGTCACAATGTTGAATGTAGCAGTGCTAAATCAGCCGAAATCTTAGTGCGTTCGATGCAAGATCCAGGTTCAAGCCGGGTGCAAGAAGAGTTGTTATCAACACTTCATGGTGATACTCAGTTTAGTTTACCTATTCCAAAAGGCGTGCAAGCAATGGAATTTGGCAAGCTGTTTCATCACTTTAAATACAGCCACGATGCGATATTACTCGGTGTAGCACATAATTTGAGTGCAAAAAATATGGACCTAAACCCGCCGTTGGATTATGTAGTAAGTGAAGGTGATATTTTGCATTATATTGCTGCAGAACGAGTTTTGAGCGACGAAGTTGATTGGTCTGCGTTGGTATGATGATCTATGAATGAAGTTGCGTTTTTAATTATTGTTTTGAGTGCCTACATTTTGCCTGTGGTCATTGTGCTCAATAGTAAACGCACTCAGGGCCACGAAAAGAATGCTTGGTTAATCGGTATCATCTTCTTTTCGTGGTTAGCTTTAGTGATGTACTTAACTATTATCCCCAAACACGGGCGGGTCAAAAAACACCGTAAAGTGAAACCTAAGAGCTAGTATTTAATAAGGAATTGTATTGTCAAAAAAACAGCACTTATTTATCGCGCTAACCTTATTATTTGCAGGTGCTTTATCGACAAGCCTAATAAGTAAACCTTTAATTGAAATTATTAATTTTATTTCCGCCCTTGGGGGAGGCATTAGCGGTGTCTGTGCACTATATGCTTTATTGATTTGGCGAAAGCAGATCAATTACTCAAAGAAGCTAGAGGTTTTAGAGGCTTTAGAAAAAGTTCATATTACTTGCGGGAGTCTCACATCTATTGGCAATGATGTTTATTCACTCCTTTATAGTTCCAATAATATAGAAAATGGTGAAACTAAAAAATATTACGCTAAGTTAAGTAGCTTGTATTTTGATAAGGTTGAAACTCTCAAAATGTTGAACGTAGAGTTTTTGACAAAAGCTCGTATGTTGGAAGTCATTATGAAAAGTAATGAACTTCGTACCTTGAAAAATGATGTAGTTTCTTCTACTAATCAGTACATAAACTTTAAACTCCCTATTGATTTGAAAAGAGAAAAGAGTGTTTTTTTACTGATAAATGAGTTAACGCATAGTCTTAGCAACCGCAACAATGAAGTGTGTGCAAATTATAGAAATTATATAACTCCACAGTAAAATTTTGAGTTTACATATATAAGTGCTGTTTATATTTTGATCAGACGGCTGACGGCTGACGGCTGACGGCTGACGGCCTACTGCTGTTGTATCACTTCAACTGTTTTAGTTTATGCTCAATCAAGGGATCATCTGGCGATAGCTGCTGCGCGACTTCTAAAATTTTAATGGCATCTTTGGGGTGCGCATCCTGATGTTTGATGGCCACATCAATCAGTGGCTGCACATCGATCGCATCTTTTTGCTCTTGCAGATGCTCCGCTTTTTCTTCAGTTAAAATAGTGTGGGCGGTGCTCAGTAGCGCTAAGCGATGTGGCGATGTTTTGTTGGCCTTATTGAGTCGACGGTAATAGTCTTCTTTAAATCGTAGCGTTTTTGTTTGTTGGCGGAATTGTGCAATATCGACTTGCTGGTGGCGAATAAAATCAACGGCCACATCTTTATAAAAACCAAACTTATTGAGGTATGTTGCATGAACACTATGGCCCATACCAAACACCCGTAAATGGGTGAGTTTTGGGTAGCGTTTTGCATGAGCTCGGTCAATGCGATTGGTCGGGTCGTAAATAATATAACCCTTTGCTTGGCCTAAATCTAAATCGTGATAGTCGCCATTCCAATCGAACTTTTGCGCGATATCTGTGCTAGAACGGTCATCCCACGGCGCTTTGTCTTTATTTTTTGTGCTGACAGGGTGAAATAATAAGACCTTATCAAGCTTCAACAAATTGGCAAAGGCTCCTACAGCAAAGCCACCGCGGCTCAAACCATATCCTAAGCGCTCTTTAAATCCACCAATCAGCGGCGCTAATTGCTCAATAAAAAATAATAAGTTGCGGTGTCTAAACCAGTTACTAATACCTAAATGCTGAAAGGCAATCACATTCACATCTTGTTTTTTCGCGAGCTTATAAGCCCAAGGCGAAAAATCATCTGTGAGATCATGTTCTTGGTAGTTGGTTCCGGCAGGTGAGAAGGTAAATAGCAGAGGCTTATTAGCATCGATGATATGGTATTTCACATACACATCACCAAGTAAATCACCGCCGCTAAAGGGGACTTGGCTTTGTTGTGCATCGCGGGGCAGGTTGATCCATTCATCTAACCAATATAATAATTTCATACATCCCCCACGCACCCTCTTAAATAAAGGTGGCGAATTATAGCAAAAATAGCAGCTCATTAAAAATGGCCGCTATTTTATATGCTTAGCGCTCGCTCATTGCGATTATCTGTTGCCAATCATGTTCCGTTACAGGCATTACAGATAGCCGACCGCCTTTTTTAAGGGCAATTTCGGTGATTGCATCATTGGCTTTAATTGCTTGCAGGCTAACTAGTTTTTTCAGGTGTGATTGATAGGTTACATCAACGACAAACCAGCGCGGGTTATCAGCGGTTGCTTTGGCATCGTAGTAATCGCTGTTTAAATCAAATTGTGTTGGGTCGGCATAAGCTTCTCGGCTGACCGTGGCTATTCCTGCTACCCCTACTTGCTTACAACTTGAATGATAAATCATCACCAAGTCGCCTTGTTTAAAGCCATCGCGTAGAAAGTTTCGGGCTTGATAATTACGCACGCCATCCCACATAGAGGTTTGCTCGGGAGCGTTTTTTAGATCATCAATTGAAAATGCATCGGGTTCTGTTTTTAAAAGCCAATAAGCCATAATGAGGTGCTCTTACAAAGATTTACTTCCAATTAGTCTATAGTATCATTAAACGCTTGTCGGGATTGAGGATAAATAAATGAGCCAAGTATTAGATGACTTACTGTCGTTGTTGTCGTTAGAAGAAATTGAGCAAGGCTTGTATCGCGGCCAAAGCCAAGATTTAGGATTTAGAGCGGTTTTCGGGGGCCAAGTAATGGGCCAAGCATTATCGGCCGCTAAAGAAACGTTACCAGAAGGGCGTATTGTTCATTCGTTGCATTCATACTTTCTACGTCCGGGTGATGCTGCTAAACCAATCGTATATGATGTAGAAAATATTCGCGATGGTAAAAGTTTTAGTACTCGCCGTGTCAAAGCAATCCAATACGGTAAGCCCATTTTTTACATGACCGCTTCTTTCCAAGGTGAAGAAGAGGGCTTATCGCACCAAGCACAAATGCCAGACGTACCACAGCCTGAAGAGTTAAAGTCTTCACTTGAGTTCTACCAAGCGAATGCAGAGCTTATTCCTGAACCAATTCGCAATAAGTTTATTCGTGAAGTACCCATTGAAATGCGTCCAGTGACCTTTCATAACCCATTTAAGCCACAAGTGATGGAGCCGGTTAAACATATTTGGTTTAAAGCCAATGGTGAGATGCCAGACGATCAGCGTATCCATAACTACTTACTTGCGTACGCATCTGACTTTGAGTTTTTACCAACGGCGTTACAACCGCACGGTGTATCGTTTATGCAGCCTAACATGCAGGTTGCGACGATTGACCATGCAATGTGGTTCCACCGTCCGTTTAGACTTGATGATTGGATTTTATATTCGATTGATAGCCCAAGTGCGAGCTCAGGTCGAGGATTGGTACGAGGTCAATTCTTTGACCGTCAAGGCAACCTTGTTGCCTCAACGATCCAAGAAGGGGTAATGCGTCAGCGTTAATCCTTTGCGTGCTGAGCTTGGCTTTGCACTATATCGTCAATTGACTGCCAGACCCGTGCTGGCAGCAATGCTTTAAGATATAAATACACTTCACACAGCTCATTACTACCCGTTAAGCCTTGCTCTGTCTCTGTAATTAGTTTTTGCTCACGTAAGCTAGAAATAAAACCAACCAGCACTTTTTTGTCAAAGAATTCCGGTGTTTTAATGCCGTGTAAGGTACCCAAACGTTCTGCTAATACTTGGCTTTCGTGCTCAAGTTCTTCACGTTCAATGCCACTACTTGTTTGAATAAATCCAACCACGATAGCGTAGCGTTGTAATGTTAAGCTTAAAGCGCGGCCGAGCATTTCAAGTTTTGCCAAGCAGTCGTTGCTATTGGTGATTTTGATGTTATCACCCTCAATTTCAATCAGATCTTGGTCAACGAAACTAGCAAGAACACGCGTAATGTAGTTTTCATCTAACTCATGTAAGAACCACTCTTTGGCAAATAATGGGTAAAAACGTGCGATCAGGGCTTGGCAATCTGCCATAGTCGTTTTATGTGCCTTAAATAAATGCAGTGCCAGCAAGCTTGGTACAGCAAATAAGTGTAATACGTTATTACGGTAGTAATTGAATAACGTTTTCTCTTTATCATTGATAGCGATAATTTCGCCAAATTCATCACTGATAACATCAAACTTATTAAGTTTAAGGGCATGCTCTAATAGCTGTTCAGCACTTTCATTAGGGGTGGTTACCTTGTCGCTGTAGCTGGCGCTACGCTGTAAATGTAAATAAAACTCAAGCTGAGCAATCAACTTAGGCTTACTCAACGCGTGCTTATCATTCACCAGTAAAATCATCGCGAGAAGGTTCACAGCATTGAGTGCAGCGGCGCTATTAATATTAACCATTACTTTATCAGCAAGGTTGGCAACCTGCGGTCCAAGCCATTGCGGCTTTTGTACGTCGGTTGGGTGAATAGACTCGCGCCAATCAGGCTGTTGTTCATTCAAGTATTGGTTAATCGATATAGGGTCGCCAAAGTTTAAGTAACCACGGCCATAGTTCTTCAGGTTTTTAATGGCTTTGAAAATACCTAATACCGACTCACCTTTTTTGTCGTTGCCGGCAAGCTCTTTTAAGTAGGTATTAATTTCCATCACATGTTCATAACCAATATACACAGGCACAATTGAAATTGGACGGTCAATGCCACGGAGCATCGCTTGTAACGTCATAGCGAGCATGCCTGTTTTTGGCGGTAATAAGCGGCCTGTACGACTACGGCCGCCTTCCGTGTAAAACTTTACCGAGTAACCTTTAATGAATAACTGACTCAAGTACTCTTTAAATACTGATGAATATAACTTATTGCCCGCGAATGAACGGCGAATAAAAAAAGCACCACTGCGACGGAATACACCACCGGCTGGGAAGAAATTTAAGTTGATACCGGCAGCGATATGCGGCGGTACTAACCCTAAATGGTAAATAGAGTAGGTCAGCAATAAGTAATCCATGTGCGAGCGGTGACATGGCATATAGATAATTTCGTGACCTTTATCTGTGAGCTCATGGACTTGCTCAGAAAACTTAATATCAATACCGTTATAAAGCTTATTCCATAGCCAGGTTAAAATTCTATCTGCTACACGAATGGTGGCATCACTATAATTTGCCGCAATCTCATCAAGTAACTTCAGCGCATTTTGACGCGCTTGCTCTTGGCTGATGTTCTTTTCTTTTGCTTCTATTTGAATCGCTTTTTTAATTGTGGGTGAGGCTAGTAGCGAATTAAATAGCTGTTCACGTGATGGCATTTTCGGGCCTGTCGCTGCCAATTTTTGACGACGAAAGTGCACGCGAGCAACACGTAGAAGCTTATGTGGTAGTTCATCAACATCGGCTTTTTCATTGACCAATAATGATAAGTCGAGTGGTTGGCTAAAACGGATAAAGTTATCGCGGCCTGAGAATAGCAATACAAAGAACTTGCGAAACCAGCTTGGGGTTAACGAATGCGACACTAAGGTGCCTAAGCCTGGCTTCTCTTTACCCGGATTTCGGCCCCATAAAATAGTCACTGGGATCACTTGGACGTTTTTCTCACCTGATTGCATCAGATGATCGATAATTTGTTTACCTTGCTGCAGCGCATTACTTGGTTTGCTTTTATTACCAAACAGCGGAGGTGGGTTTTGAATACCAATAAAACGCTCTAGTTCAGCATTACCTAACAGTTGCTCTTGCGTCGGGTTGGGTAAACCATACTTTTTACATACCCGTGCCAGTGCGGCTAAATCTGAGCGCGCATTGAGCCTAACGATATAGAAGGTCGGGTTGGCTGGATTAAGATTGTATTGTTCAATCGGGTTTTCTGGCAGCACCTTACTTTTTACAAACAAGCGGTTCATACCGGCAGAAATGAAATTTAAACAACGATTAATGATACGCATCAACTCACCAAAGCTATTACACCAATTTACAAAGGCATCTCATTATGTAAATTGGTATCAGTAAATATTAAATAGACCGAGAGTGGCCAAAAATAAGCGGCATAGAATAACAATTATTAACTGGACTGACCATTGCGATTCTTCAGCTTTTGCATTTATTCAAATTAACTATAGTAAAGCAAAGACATAGCGAAGCTGAATATAGTTCGTATTTAATCGAAATTTAATCTAAAGGCGGCCTTGTCGCTTTTAATTCTAAAAAGTTGTTGCATTTATCACCAATCTCACTATAATACGCAGGCTTTCAAAATTCCCTCGGGAACTTGGAAGGATAGATTAAGCTTGGATTTCAAGCTAATAAACAGGAATTCCGATTTGGAATTCAACGTAGATATAAGAGAACAGCCGACATCTTAGTTAGTAAGATTGTTTCGGTCGTTTTTTTATGCTCTTTTTAAATGCTCTTTATATTGAGGTTTAAGAATGTCAAATCAACGCATTCGTATTCGCCTAAAAGCTTTTGACCACCGTTTGATTGACCAATCAACGGCGGAAATCGTGGAAACTGCGAAACGCACTGGCGCTCAAGTACGTGGTCCAATTCCACTACCTACACGCTTTGAACGTTTTACTGTACTAACTTCACCGCACGTAAACAAAGACGCGCGTGATCAGTACGAAATCCGCACCCATAAACGTCTGATCGACATCGTAGAACCAACTGACAAGACTGTTGACGCTCTTATGCGTTTAGATCTTGCTGCTGGTGTTGATGTTCAAATCAGCCTGGGTTAATCGGAAGATTAGAGAGGTTTTAGGAAAATGGCATTAGGTCTAGTCGGTCGTAAAGTGGGTATGACACGTATCTTCACTGAAGATGGTGTATCTATCCCTGTGACAGTTATCGAAGCGACACCTAACCGTATTGCTCAGATCAAATCTGAAGCAACAGACGGTTATAACGCGCTTCAAGTAACCGCAGGCACTAAAAAAGCAAGCCGTGTAAACAAAGCAGCAGCGGGTCACTTCGCTAAAGCTGGTGTTGAAGCGGGTCGCGGTCTGTGGGAATTCCGCCTAAATGGTGGTGAAGGCGATTTTGAAGTAGGCGCTGAGCTTACTGTTGAATTATTCAACGAAATCAACAAAGTTGACGTAACCGGTACTTCTAAAGGTAAAGGTTTCCAAGGTGGTGTTAAGCGCTGGAACTTCAGCATGCAAGACGCTACTCACGGTAACTCTCTATCTCACCGTGCTCCTGGTTCAATCGGTCAAAACCAATCACCTGGTAAGGTGTTCAAAGGTAAGAAAATGGCCGGTCACATGGGTGCTGAGCGTGTAACGACTCAAAACTTAGAACTAGTTCGCGTTGACGCTGAGCGTAACTTGCTTTTAGTTAAAGGTGCAGTACCTGGCGCTATCGGCGGTGACGTTATCGTTAAACCAGCTGTTAAAGCATAAGTCCTGGAGATTTAGTGATGGAATTAGCAATTAAAGACGCTTCTGGCGCTCTTGAAGTTTCTGAAGCTACTTTTGGACGTGAGTTTAACGAAGCATTAGTACACCAAGTAGTTGTTGCTTACGCAGCAGGTGCTCGTCAAGGTACTCGTGCTCAGAAGACACGTTCTGAAGTTAGCGGTGGTGGTAAAAAACCATGGTCTCAAAAAGGTACTGGCCGTGCACGTGCTGGTACAATTCGTAGCCCAATTTGGCGTTCAGGTGGCGTTAGCTTCGCAGCTAAACCACAAGACCACAGCCAAAAAGTAAACCGTAAAATGTACCGCGGTGCGATCAAAAGCATCTTATCTGAATTAGTTCGTCAAGAGCGTTTAATCGTTGTTGAACAGTTTGGTCTTGAAGCACCAAAAACTAAAGAACTAGTTGCTAAGCTTAAAGAACTTGAGCTTAAAGATGTTCTAATCGTGACTGAAGAATTAGATGAGAATCTATTCTTATCGGCACGTAACCTGTACAAGGTTGACACGCGTGATGTAGCTGGTATCGATCCTGTAAGCCTAATCGCTTTCGATAAGGTACTTATTACAGCTGCTGCTGTTAAGCAACTTGAGGAGGCGCTAGCATGATCCGTGAAGAACGTCTTTTAAAAGTGATCCTTGCTCCACACATCTCTGAAAAAAGCACTATCTCTGCTGAAGAGAACAACACGATTGTTTTCAAAGTAGCTAAAGATGCAACTAAAGCTGAAGTTAAAGCTGCAGTTGAGAAGCTTTTTGAAGTAGAAGTAACTGGTGTTCGCACACTAAACGTTAAGGGTAAAACAAAACGTACTGGCATGCGTTTCGGTCGTCGTTCAGACTGGAAGAAAGCTTACGTTACTCTTAAAGAAGGTAGCGAGCTAGACTTTGTCGGCGGCGCCGAGTAATAAGGGGAGTTAGAATTATGGCACTTCAAAAGTGTAAACCAACTTCTGCGGGTCGTCGTCACCTGGTTAAAGTGGTTAACCCAGATCTTCATAAGGGTAAACCTTACGCACCACTACTAGAGAAAAACTCTAAGTCTGGTGGTCGTAATAACAAAGGTCGTATCACGGTTCGTCACATCGGTGGTGGTCACAAGCATCATTACCGTGTAATCGACTTTAAACGCACTAAAGATGGCATTCCAGCTGTTGTTGAGCGTCTAGAGTATGATCCAAACCGTAGCGCAAACATCGCTCTTGTATTATATGCAGACGGTGAGCGTCGTTACATTATTGCACCTAAAGGCTTACAAGCTGGTGATTCAATCCAGTCTGGTGTTGATGCACCAATCAAAGCTGGTAACACATTACCAATGCGTAACATGCCTGTAGGTTCGACTGTTCACAACGTAGAATTAAAACCAGGTAAAGGTGCTCAAATCGCACGTTCTGCTGGTGCATACGTTCAAATCCTTGCACGTGAAGGTCAATACGTGACTCTACGTCTTCGTTCTGGCGAAGTTCGTAAAGTTCCAGCTGACTGTCGCGCAACACTTGGTGAAGTAGGTAATGCTGAGCATATGCTTCGTTCACTAGGTAAAGCTGGTGCAAATCGCTGGCGTGGTATCCGTCCGACAGTTCGTGGTGTTGCCATGAACCCGGTAGATCACCCGCACGGTGGTGGTGAAGGTCGTACATCTGGTGGTCGTCATCCTGTGTCTCCATGGGGTAAACCGACTAAAGGTGCTAAGACACGTAAGAACAAGCGTACTGATAAGTTTATCGTACGTCGTCGTACTAAATAATAGTTGAGGAATAGCCATGCCACGTTCTCTCAAGAAAGGTCCTTTTATTGACCTACACTTGCTGAAGAAGGTAGAGAAAGCGTTGGAAAGCGGTGACAAGAAGCCAATTAAAACTTGGAGC
This sequence comes from Pseudoalteromonas sp. S4492, assembly GCF_005886115.1. Lineage (NCBI taxonomy): Bacteria > Pseudomonadati > Pseudomonadota > Gammaproteobacteria > Alteromonadales > Pseudoalteromonadaceae > Pseudoalteromonas > Pseudoalteromonas sp. S4492. The sequence continues at coordinate 36,206 of NZ_PNCP01000038.1, read as the reverse complement.
CGTCGTTCAATGATCATACCTAACATGATCGGATTGACCATCGCTGTCCATAATGGTCGTCAGCACGTTCCTGTGTTCATCACAGACGAAATGATCGGTCACAAACTAGGTGAATTTGCACCAACTCGCACTTACCGCGGTCACGCTGCGGATAAGAAAGCGAAGAAACGTTAAGAGGGGAATGATAAATGCAAGCATTAGCTAAACATAAATTCGCCTCTGGTTCGGCGCAAAAAGCACGTCTAGTTGCAGATCAGATCCGCGGACTTCCGGTTGATCGCGCTCTAGAAATCCTGGCGTACAGCCCTAAAAAAGCGGCTGTATTAGTTAAGAAAGTACTTGAGTCTGCTATTGCTAACGCAGAGCATAACGAAGGTGCTGACATTGATGAGCTTCGTGTAACTACGATCTTTGTGGACGATGGTCCTACAATGAAGCGTATTATGCCACGTGCTAAAGGACGCGCTGACCGCATCCTTAAGCGTACAAGCCACATCACTGTTGTGGTTTCAGATAGCTAGGAGTATAAGTAATGGGACAAAAAGTTCATCCTACTGGTATTCGCCTAGGTATCTCTAAACCTTGGGTTTCTACCTGGTACGCGAATTCAAAAGATTTCTCTGATCAGCTTTTTGGCGATCACAAAGTACGTGCATTCCTTACTAAGGAATTAAAAGCGGCTTCTGTGTCTAAAATCGTTATCGAGCGTCCAGCTAAATCTATCCGTGTAACAATTCACACAGCTCGTCCTGGTGTTGTTATCGGTAAAAAAGGCGAAGACGTTGAAAAACTACGTCAAGCAGTAACTAAGATTGCAGGTGTTCCGGCTCAGATCAATATTTCTGAAGTTCGTAAGCCTGAACTTGATGCACAACTAGTAGCTGACGGTATTGCGTCACAACTAGAGCGTCGTGTTATGTTCCGTCGCGCTATGAAGCGTTCGGTACAAAATGCAATGCGCATTGGTGCAAAAGGTATCAAAGTTGAAGTTAGCGGTCGTCTTGGCGGTGCTGAGATCGCACGTTCAGAATGGTATCGTGAAGGTCGTGTACCTCTACATACTCTTCGTGCTGATATCGACTACGCAACTTCTGAAGCCTTAACCACTTATGGTATCATTGGTGTTAAAGTTTGGATCTTCAAAGGCGAAGTTATTGGTGGTTTACCACTAGTACAAGAGCAAGAGAAGCCAGCTAAACGCGCGCCAAAGAAAGCCAAAAAAAGTGCTAAGTAGAGGTAGCGAGTAATGTTACAGCCAAAACGTACAAAATTCCGTAAAATGCACAAAGGCCGCAACCGCGGTTTAGCGCAAAACGGTAACAAAGTAAGCTTCGGTACTTTCGGTTTGAAAGCTACTGGCCGTGGCCGTATGACTGCTCGTCAAATCGAAGCAGCTCGTCGTGCTATGACACGTCACGTAAAGCGTCAAGGTAAAATCTGGATTCGTGTATTCCCAGATAAGCCAATTACGAACAAACCATTAGAAGTTCGTATGGGTAAAGGTAAAGGTTCTGTTGAATATTGGGTTGCTGAAATTCAACCTGGTAAAGTACTTTACGAAATGGAAGGTGTTTCTGAAGAGCTTGCTCGTGAAGCATTTAACCTTGCAGCGCGTAAATTACCATTCACAACAACTTTCGTAACTCGGACGGTGATGTAATGAAAGCTAGCGAACTAAAAGACAAAAGCGTAGAAGAGCTTAACGCTGAACTTCTAGGACTTCTTCGTGAGCAGTTTAACCTGCGCATGCAAGCAAGCACTGGTCAGTTAGCTCAGACACACACGCTAAGAACAGTACGTCGCGATATCGCGCGTGTAAAAACAGTTATTAACCAGAAGGCAGGTCAATAATGAGCGATAAAATCCGTACTCTTCAAGGCCGTGTAATCAGCGACAAGATGGATAAATCTTTCACTGTTGCTATCGCACGTTACGTGAAGCACCCAGTTTATGGGAAATTCATCAAACGTACGACTAAACTACACGTACATGACGAAAACAACACAGCTCAAGCTGGTGACGTAGTTACTATCCGTGAGTGTGCTCCTATTTCTAAGACTAAGTCTTGGACTTTAGTAGACGTTGTTGAACGTCCAAAGCAAGCTTAATTTTTAATTAAGTTTACTTACTAAAAAGCCCTGGCATTTGCTGGGGCTTTTTGTTTTTGAAATACAGCAAAAAGCGTTTAGCTGTCAGATGTCAGTCAAGCAATAGGGTTTGTTGCTGCATAGCTATAAAACCACATGTCACACCTCATGCTGAATCCAAACCATCTCAACGAACAGACTTAACCTAGAACCTTAAAACGTTACTCCCGTTAACTTGCTAACTTACCACTTTTTCTTATGAACTATTTCATTCACTTAACACTCTTAAAAATAAAAATGAGGCGCTTGAGTGTTAAAAGGGAATTACAAAGCATGGATCATCTCGATTACGCTACATGCTATGCTTTTATTGTTATTTGTTCGATATGGAAAGTCTGTGAAACTCCCCGCAGTCGCTGAACCGCCAAAAGTAATCAACGCGTATGTGAGTGTTGATTTAACTTCGTTACCTAGTTTACAGAAAACCCAAGACAAACCTTTACTGGAGCAACCGCAAGAAATAGTTGATGAGGCTAAGGCTTTACCGCAAAAAGAGGAAGCCGCTTATAGCAGCCCTAAGCAGAAAAGCGATGCTAAGGTCGTTGAACATTCAGTTAGTGAGCCCAAAGAAGTGACGAATAATAAGGTCATAAAGCCCAGTCAGACACCTGATAATTCAAAAACAACCGAAGTACCCTTTAAAAAACTCAACCCGTATGCGCCAATCCCAAAGCTTAATTTTGAAAATGGCTCTTCTAATTCGTCATTATTTGGGCAGGTTGAAGGGGCAAATAATAATTTGCCTGTAGGCAGGGTTTCAGTGCCTGCACAATTAACGGTTTCTGATAAAGCAACCGTCGTTTGGCAGAGTGGTGATGGTAGCAAGCGTATCGAGGTGTTAAATGGTATGTGTTATGGCATAGATTTTAACTCGGTGTTTGGTAAATCTGGGGTGCCAAGCGGATCGCCCAGACCCTGTGAAGACAAAGAGGCTAAGTTATTTAAAGACATTATGAATAAGTGGAGTAAAAAGTAATAATAAAACACTTTACCTCAACTTAACTTGAGCTTTTAAAGTGGCGTTTTTAAAAAGGACGCTACAATGAATCTATTAGAAAATTATCTGTTAAGTCTGCAAGTTAATACTTATAACACGTCGATTTCTCAAGTTATCGAAATACAAACGCGTATCTGGCAGTCGATCCATTCAGGTTCTAGCTATGCACAAGCGATGTTAGAGGTATTAGAAGTGGTAAATCACTCACCACAGCAGCAACATCAAGCTCTGTTAAAACAGGTGTTACAGCTTCTTGGCTATAGCGCCCAATCTCAAGTTGATAATAACTTGCTGATTGCACATAAGCGCTTTTCACATGTATTAAACTTATCATGAACTGTCATTAGCAGGTCATAAAGTTTAGGTGAAATAAGGTCGTTTTAAGGATAAAACGGAGTTTTGCATTATGCATGAGCCGCCACAGATAATTATTCTAGGTAATGGTCCGATTAATACCGAGCTTGCTGAGCAGGTCGATAATTGTCCATCTGTTGTGCGTTTTAATCGCTGTGCAGCAATGCCTGCGCACCTAGGTAAGCGTTGCACAGATCTATGGTTATTGGGGCGAGGGAGGCAGGCGCAAAGTTTACTTGAACAGCCACTTGTTATGCCGCTTGAAGGACTTAACAAGATTATGGTCACTGATCCTGCGCCAAACTTATTCATGCAGCAACTATTCAAACTGATCCGTCGTCATGGCCGACTTGATCATGGTGACGCTTTGTTTAATCACTATGGCACAGGCTTGCAGCAAGACCGATTAACCCAGCAATTTCGCCAATCACTGCTTGCGCACCTACTAACGTTAGGACCGACAATACATAAGCCATATTGCCCAAGTTCAGGTACTTTAGCGATTGCTCACTACCTTAAATTGTTTTCAAAAGTGCATATAGCAGGTTTTGGTTTTCAGGGCTGGAAGCGTCATCCGTGGCATTTAGAAAAGCGCTATGTGGCAGAGTTAATTGACGAAAACAAAGTCGTTGTGCTTGATTAAAAAGGCACTTAGCCGAAACTAAGCGCCTTGGCTTAACGAAGTTACCAAATCATTTCTACAAATTCTGGGTGATCCACAAATGGGTTGCGGTTACCTTGATGTTCATAAGCTGCTTGGTTACGGTCAAGCTCTAATTGGCTAACAGGGTCAGCGTTATGCCATTTTAATAACATAGTAACGACCCAGTTCTCAAAGACCTGATCAGATGAACCATTTAATACAGCATTACTGTAGGTTGTGTTGTTTTGCCATGAGCCAATCACGTTTTCATAGCGTGTTGCCATATAGAAATACGCTCTGGCAAAGTCACCTTTAAATTCATCAATAGGTTCAAAAACCGTTCCTGAGTAATTTAATGAGCTAGCAGCGCTGCCTAATTTGCTGCCGTTACTAGAGGTGTAGCTTGCACTACCTACTTCACCAAATGGGTAATTACTGCGTTTTGAATTGACATAACCATCAGTGGCGAAAATGTGATGTACGTCAGAGTTCATTGGCTCAACTGTTCCACCAAACCAACTTTTCGGGAAAGAATGCTCACGGTTGTAGCAATCTGCTTCGCTGTTGTATGTCCCACATTGGTCGCTCACAGCAACATAGTTGTAGCTATCTTGGCCTGCAGGGTTTTCTGAATAACGGTCTAAAATAGAGTTGTCGTTTTCAAAATACTTATCGCGTGAAGCAACATCGTAAAAGCTCCAAATCGCAGAATAGCCTTGTGAGTTGTGATCTTTAATGATGTTGTATAACTCTGTTTTCAGTGCATAACCACTAAGGCCTTGCGTTGTAACATAGTATCCCGTTGGCTCTGTTGGGGTTGTACCACCACCGTCACCGCCGCCTGAGCTATCACCCAAAGTAAACGGCGTTGCCTCTGAGCTTTGGAAACTTGCACCACTGGCAAGGACTGTTTGACCTAAAGAAAGGCTGTAACTGCCATTGCCGAATGAGCAGCAAATGCCATCGCCATAGCTATCAAAAATCGTAAAAGTATAGTCACCATCCGTTAAACACGCTTGCTCACTGTACTGAGTATTTGCAGCATAGCTACCGCCTGATGCTACTGCACTACCTTGGCTATTGGTGATTTGCCAGCTGGTTTCTTCACCATAGTTATCGGTAGTGAGCGTTAAAGATATTTGGTTATCTGCGCAGCTGCCCGTAGGAGGTGGGGTTGAGCCAGTGCTTGGTGCAAAGTTATCGACATACACTACTTCACTGCCATCAAAGCCTGTTACATCGTAAAAGCGCAGGCCAACACTAATTGACGTGGTAGCAGAGGCCGTGTACTGGTAACTGATTTGTTGCCATTGATTAATTAATGCCGAATTAGAATAGCCCTGATAGCCATCAACCACTAAACGTGCTTTTACGCCACCTTCTGTATGGTAAACCCAAGTAGAAAACTCATAGCTTTCACCCGCCACTACATCCACTAACTGTAGTAAGTCGGTATTACTTTGCGTGCCAGTATTAACCACGACTTGCGCTGAGTAATTGCCTGAGTAAACCACATTGCTATTAGCACTAAGGCTTATACCGCTATCTATGGTGCTCCAGCTGGCAGGGTTGTTTGCTGACCAGTTTTCGAAGTCGGCATTATTAACATTTGCCAATGTTGAACTCGCTAAACACAGTAAGCTACTGGCTAGCATGTATTTTTTACATGTCCCGTGTGACATTATCGTTTCCTTTTTATATTTTAATAGTTTTTGCTGTTCTCAAAATGAACACAGCGAGTATAGGCTAATTGGCTTATGTTGCAATAATGTTAATTAATAAAAGTTTCTTATTTGGGGATTCATACTTCTAACATGTTTTTTTTGGATAAATACTAAATTAATAACTAAATGGAATATCAAAGCAGATTCTATTCTTTTTTAATCGCCTCAGACCTCGTTATTCTTCACGCTCAGATAAACCTTTAAAGCATTTCTATTGGGTCTTTAAAGTCGAAAAAATTGTTCGCGAAATGATGGTAGCAAGTTCGTTTCGCAGTTAACTTTTCAGGGTTACGAGGAATAAATTCATGTTGTTAAGTCAACTAAATGCAGCGGCGAGTCCGCTATCGCAAGAGCAAGTACAGAAGCTGCAAGGCTTAGTGGCTGAACTTAATCCAATTCAGCAAGCGTGGGTAAGTGGTTATTTAGCCGCTAACGCAAACGCAGGCGCATTAGCCGGTGGTGTTGCCGCCGCTCCAGCTGCGGGTGATGCTGCACCGCTAACTATTTTATACGGCTCGCAAACGGGTAACGCTAAAGGCGTGGCGAGCAAGTTAAAAGAACAAGCAGAGTCACGTGGTCTATCGGTTAAGCTAGTCAACATGGCTGACTACAAGCCAACTGCCCTGAAAAAAGAAAAGTTCATCACGGTTGTTGTTTCAACTTACGGTGAGGGTGAGCCACCTGAAGATGCTGAAAGCCTGCATGAGTTTTTAGCGACTAAAAAAGCACCAAAACTAGATGGTGTTAAAGTTGCTGTGATTGGGTTAGGTGACTCAAGCTACGAATTCTTCTGCCAAACAGCAAAAGATTTTGAAGAGCGTTTTAACAAGCTTGGCGCAGAAACTATTTTCCAGCGTGCCGACTTAGATGTTGATTACGATGATGAAGCTGCTAAGTGGATTGATGGTGCACTTGATGCGTTTGAACCTGATCTTAAAGCGCAGCAACAAGCAAGCGGTGGTCAAGTTGTGGCTATGCCATCATTTGGTGCAGCGGCACCAGCAGCAAGCCAATACACCAAGCAAAACCCATTTGCTGCAGAGCTAAGCGTTGTGCAAAAAATTACCGGTCGTGATTCAACCAAAGATGTGCGTCATGTTGAAATTTCATTAGAAGGTTCAGACATTACCTATACACCGGGTGATTCGCTAGGCGTTTACTTCTTAAATGACGAAGCACTTGTTGATGAAGTACTTACGCTTACTCAAATTGATGCATCTAGCACGGTTAAACTCGGCGATGAAGAGCTAAGTATTCGTGATGCATTAATCGAAAAATTAGAATTAACTCAGTCATACCCAGGCTTTGTTGAAAAATACGCAATAGCAACTGGCAACCCTGATTTATTAAAGTTAGTTGAAGATAAAGCGGCAATGCGTGAGTACATCGAACCTCGCCAAATCTTCGATATTATTCGTCAAAACCCAGCTCAGCTTGAAGCACAAACCTTAGTAGACTGCTTACGTAAGCTACAAGCTCGTTTATATTCGATTGCATCTAGCCAAGCTGAAGTTGAAGAAGAAGTTCACTTAACTGTGGGTCTGGTTGAGTTTGATGCATTCGGTAGCGAGCATTTAGGTGGTTGTTCTGGCTATTTAGCACGTCGTGCTGAAGAAGGCTGCAAAGTAAAAGTATTTAGCGAGCATAACGATAATTTCCGTTTACCGGCTAATGATGAAACGCCAATTATCATGGTAGGTCCGGGTACGGGTATTGCACCATTCCGTGCGTTTTTACAAGAGCGTGATGCTCGTGAAGCAAGTGGTAAAAACTGGTTATTCTTTGGTAACCCACACTTTACTCAAGACTTTTTATATCAAGTAGAAATTCAAGGTTACTTGAAGTCAGGTTTACTGACTAAAGTGGATGTGGCGTTTAGCCGTGACCAAGCGGAAAAAGTATATGTTCAAGACAAACTTCGCAAAAACAGCCAAGAAGTATTTGCTTGGTTAGAAGCGGGTGCTCATTTCTATATCTGTGGTGATGCAAACCGTATGGCGAAAGATGTTCATCAGGCGCTTGTAGACATTATCAAAGAAAATAGCGGCAAAGATGATGAACAAGCTGAGCAATATTTAAAAGATTTACGTAGCGCAAATCGCTATCAGAAAGACGTGTACTAATCACGTTTAAAGCTAACAGCCGTCACTGTAACAAATTTAGGAAATACCATGAGCGAACAAGACAAAAACGTAAAGCTTTCTGATAACGAGCGTTTGAAAAGAGAAAGTAACTTTTTACGTGGCACCATTGAGCAAGATTTAAAAGACGAGATCACCGGTGGTTTCACTGCTGATAACTTCCAACTGATCCGTTTCCACGGCATGTACCAGCAAGATGACCGTGATATTCGCCCTGAGCGTGCTAAACAAAAATTAGAGCCGTTACATAATGTTATGTTACGTGCTCGTATGCCTGGCGGTATCATCAAGCCAGAGCAATGGTTAGCGATTGATAAGTTTGCAGAAGAGAAAACCAGCTATGGCAGTATTCGTTTAACCACGCGTCAAACGTTCCAGTTCCATGGTGTGCTTAAGCCAAATATTAAAGGCATGCATCAAATGCTCAATAGCGTGGGCATTGACTCAATTGCAACGGCGGGCGACGTAAACCGAAACGTATTATGTACAACGAACCCAGTTGAATCTGAGCTTCACCAAGAAGCGTACGAGTGGGCAGCGAAGATCTCTGAGCACCTATTACCAAAAACTAAAGCATACGCTGAAATTTGGTTAGATGGTGAAAAGAGTGAAACCACAGAAGAGCCAATTTTAGGTTCAACTTACTTACCACGTAAGTTTAAAACCACAGTAACAATTCCACCGAACAATGAGGTGGATGTGCATGCGAACGACTTAAACTTTGTTGCAATTGCAGAAAATGGCAAGTTAGTTGGTTTTAACGTGTTAGTGGGTGGTGGTCTTGCGATGACTCACGGTGATACCGCAACGTATCCTCGTAAAGCGGATGACTTTGGTTTCATTCCACTTGAGCACACCTTGAAAATTGCTGAACACGTGGTGTCTGTACAACGTGATTGGGGTAACCGCTCAAACCGTAAAAATGCAAAAACTAAGTACACACTTGACCGTGTAGGTTCTGATGTATTTAAAGCTGAAGTTGAAAAACGTGCCGGTGTTCAATTTGAACAGAGCCGCCCATATGAGTTCACTCACCGCGGTGACCGTATCGGTTGGGTTGAAGGTATTGATGGTAAGCACCATTTAACGCTGTTTATCCAAAGTGGTCGTATTTTAGATTACCCAAATCAACCTCTTAAAACAGGCTGCCGTAAAATTGCGGAAATTCACCAAGGTGATTTCCGTATGACAGCAAACCAAAACTTGATCATCGCAGGTGTTCCAGCTGATCAAAAAGCGGTAATCGAAGAGATCGCTCGTAACCATGGCTTGATTGATGACAGCCATACAGAGCAGCGTAAAAACTCAATGGCGTGTGTGGCATTACCAACGTGTCCGTTAGCGATGGCTGAAGCTGAGCGTTATTTACCAAGCTTAATTGAGAAAACTGAAGCGTTATTAGCTAAGCACGGCATCAGCGATGACAACATCATTATGCGTGTTGTGGGTTGTCCGAATGGCTGTGGCCGCGCAATGTTGGCAGAAGCGGGTCTGGTTGGTAAAGGTCCAGGAAAATACAACGTGTACTTAGGTGGTAACCGTGAAGGCACGCGTATTCCAAAACTGTATTTAGAAAATGTTGGCGAAGACGTATACCTAGACGCATTCGATAAGCTAATTGGCCAATGGGCAAGTGAGCGTAATGAAGGCGAGTGTTTTGGTGATTTTGTAATTCGCAAAGGCATTGTTGCTGAAGTTAAAGTTTCAGTAACTGATTTTCACGCATAATTTTATAAGCGACACCGCTTTAAGGTTTGGAAATAACCATGAGTGAATTTAAAAACATCTTAACGATGAGCAAAGAAGACCAAACAGCTATGTTGGCTGATATTAATGGTCTTCTGGCTGATAAAAGCGCAGAGGAGCGTGTTGCGTGGGCACTTGAAAACTTACCAAGCACGCACTTTTTGTCGTCGAGCTTTGGTATTCAAGCGGCGGTGATGTTGCATTTAGTGACATCGCAGCAGCCAGATATTCCTGTGGTACTGACTGACACTGGTTATTTGTTCCCAGAAACCTATCAGTTCATCGAGCAAATGACGGAGCGACTTTCGCTTAATCTTAAAGTGTATAAAGCTGAGCTTAGCCCGGCATGGCAAGAAGCGAAGTTTGGTAAACTTTGGGAACAAGGTGAAGCCGGTATTAAGCAGTACAATCAACTGAATAAAGTTGAGCCAATGACCCGTGCTTTAAACGAGCTTGAAGCGGGTACGTGGTTTAGTGGTTTGCGCCGTGATCAATCATCTAGTCGAGCTGACAAGCAAATTGTTGAAATCAGCCGTGGTACTGTGAAAGTGTATCCACTTATTGAGTGGAACAACCGCGATATTTACCAGTATCTAACTAAGCATGATTTGCCGTATCACCCACTTTGGGAGCAAGGTTATGTATCTATGGGCGATGTTCATACAACCCGTAAACTTGAGCCTGGTATGACAGAAGAAGAGACTCGTTTCTTCGGTTTAAACCGTGAATGTGGCTTACATATTGATGGTGACGGTATCTAATCCTAAATTCCTATCAGAATTTTCGTAAAGCGCAACCTAGGTTGCGCTTTTTTTGTGCTATTTATATACAATCCCTGGCTCAATTTTATGAGAGAAAATTATGAGTCGTGCTGTTGTTTTTTTATTATTGCTTTTAATTGCGCCTTTAGTGCGAGCAGAAACGTTACAGGTTGCGCTGTATGACACGGATTATCCCCCTTATCATTTTGCTGACAGTGGCCATAAAGGACTTGTTGATGAGCTATTAACTCGTTTTGCTGAAAAATATAATCACGATATTCAATACATGCTGGTACCCGAGGTGCGTTCACAGCATTTACTTGATGCAGGTAAAGTCGATGTACGCTTAGAGTCTGAGCAATGGTATCGTGGACATAAGCAATACTATTGGAGTGATAGTATCGCTGTTGTAGAAGATATTTTAGTGATGCCCAGTGGTTGTCATATTCCAGCGATTGATAAGTTAGGCGGCTATGTGTTGATGGCCCGTTTTGGTTATACCTACCCGCAATTTGAAGCATTGTTTGCATCAGGTAAGTTGCACCGCGAAGACTTTTACTCTGAGATAGATATGCTGAAGGCTTTAGTTGATATGCAGCAAAATCAACGTGTTGCTGTTATCGCAAAAAACACACTGCAGTGGTATGCCTCAAAAAATAATGCCTTTAAAAAATTCACGGTAAGTGATTACAGTGTGGGCAAAGCGCCGATGCAATTACAGTTTGCTTACAATGAAAAAGGGAAGCGTATGAGCGAGCAATTTAACGAATTTATGAAAAATCTTAAATCATCCGGTGAATTTGCTAAGATTGAGAGTAACTACCAATAATCGGTAAATGGAATGATTAAGCGTTTTTGTTATCTTGCGGTTATGTTGTTACTGACCAGTGTTGCCCTGCTGTTTTACATTAAAAAGCCAGACGGTAAACCTTACCTAGAGCTGAGCATGTTCGAGCGATACTCAGAACAAGTAAGTGGTGATGTGAGTGATTTTGCTTCGCAAAGTGCCGATACACTTACCAGCCAAGCAAAAAAGCTCACTGAGAAGTTGAGCTTGAGCAAAGACGCAAATGCACCTGTCGTGGTGTATAAATGGCAAGATGAACATGGTCAGTGGCACTATGCTGATACCCCTCACCCTAATTACGTTAGTACTGCGGTAAGTTTAGATCCTAACGACATAACAGTGTTACCGGCAGAGACATTTCAAGCTGATGAGAAGCAAGCAGCAACAGTTAAAACTAACGAAACATCTTCTGTGCTTGGGGTATACGACCCTAAAAATGTACAAAAGATGATGCAAGATGCTGAGCAAGTAAAACAGCTTATGGAGCAACGTAACAAGCAACTTGAGCAACAGCTCAAAGAGCAAGGTGGGAATTAGCTTTGCTTGTCCTGTGCTGTGAGATCGCTTTCCATTTTCATCAGTAAAATAGTGAGATAAATTTTGGTGGGCAAAGAGAACAGCACACCAACAGCAATGCACGCTGCGCTGATCATAATGCCATGTACACCCATGCTATCACCTAAGTAATTACCAGCTAATAAAGAATGCCCCAAAATAATTAGGCAAATACCTAAAATAATAAAGGTTTTTAAGATTCGAATGATGGTTTGTTCAGTCATACAAGCACCTCACTTTAGCCTTAATTAAAGTGTAGGTGCTGTTGTTATTAATAGGATTGTTCTAAATCAAGCAATTGTCGGTTATCTGTCCAATTTTACTGGGCCGTTGATGTTATCGATACTTAAATCACCGGAACCCGCTTCGATAATTGTCAGGCCGAGTGTGTCATCAACATAAATGCTGCCAGAGCCATCGGTAATGGTAACCAGCCCTTTGATTTGTCTTACATCTATATCACCAGAGCCATCTTCGATAGTAAGCGCACCAGCCAATGTTTTAACGCTGATACTACCTGATTCATCAATAATACGTGCAGGGCCTTGGCTGTTTTCGATGCGGATATCACCAGAGTCATCTTCAATATCAATACGCCCTTGGCCTTGGTCTATCATAATTGAGCCAGAATCGTCTTCAATGCTGATATTGCCGCTGACATTGCTAATACGTATATCACCCGAGTCATCATCAATATTAATAGTGCGACCCCCTTCGATCACAATTGATCCTGAGTCATCATCAATGCTGATATCGTTTTGCATCGCACGTATAACGATATCACCTGAGTCATCATCGATATCTAGTTTAAGGTTACTAGGCACAGAGACAATTAAATCAATATGAGGTGATGAGCCACTGTAAAACGATAAGCTACCATTATTGAGCTTGCTGATAAGCTCAGCCGTGTCGCCGTGCTTTTCGAGGGTTAGCGTATAAGTTTCATCGCCTTTAGCCGCATAGATATTAGCATTCACTGTGATAGCCGTGGCGTTGCTGTCGCCTTTGATGATCAGTGAACCGGCTTCAGCATCAATTTTTAATTCGTTGATATTTGCAGCCGACACGCTTAAGTTTTGTTGTTTTTGTTCTGCAATTTGACCCGGAGAGACATGAATAACACAGCCTGTTAATAATAAACTTGATGAGATGGCCGTTGCGCAAATTGCGCGTTTGAATGATGCAATAGTCATAGGAATTCCAAAATTATTATGGTTGTTATCTGGTTAGCAGTTGCAAACTATGGTCCAATTTTAACATGCTGATTTTTATGTGCTTTTCATTTTTTGTAAATAAGTGTGTTGCTCTAAACTGTAATTTATACCAATTCGCTTAATTAAGTGGTCTATTTTGAGGCAATAAAACCTCGTTGATAACAAGGCAAAAATTTCGTTATTTAGTTTGTTCTAAATCAGAAATTTTTAACGCAGGTAGCGACAGGTTTTATCCCTCAAAATGATTAAGTATTATTGCGGATTGGTATTACTGGTGTTTTAAACAAAAAAGGGGCTGAAAATTCAGCCCCTTAGTTAACTTAACAGCAATTACTGCTCAGCCAGCATATTACGCAGTACATACTGTAAAATACCGCCGTGTTTGTAGTAATCCCACTCTTTCGGGGTATCTATACGCACATCAACACTAAAGCTAATTTGTTTGCTTTCACTGTTGGTCGCAATCACACTGACTTCATTGGTTTTGTCATATAAGCCTTCAAAGTCGAATGACTCTTGACCCGTTAGACCCAATGACTCATAGCTTTCACCTTCTTTAAATTGTAGGGGTAAAACACCCATACCAATCAGGTTTGAACGGTGAATACGCTCATAGCTTTGTGCAATAACGGCTTTAACACCAAGTAAAAGTGAGCCTTTAGCTGCCCAGTCGCGTGATGAGCCCGTGCCATATTCCGCACCCGCTAAAATAATCAGTGGCGTGCCATCTTGCTGATATTGCATCGCAGCATCATAAATGCTGGCAAGCTCATCGCTTGGCTGCATACGGGTCACACCGCCTTCGGTACCCGGTGCTAATAGATTACGTAAACGCACATTAGCAAAGGTACCTCGCATCATCACTTCGTGGTTACCACGACGCGAACCATACGAGTTAAATTGTGCTTTTTGCACACCGTGCTCTTGCAAGTAAAGACCTGCTGGGGCATCTGCTTTAATTGCACCTGCTGGCGAGATGTGGTCGGTGGTTACTGAGTCACCTAATTTTGCCAAACAGCGTGCACCACTAATGCTCGGAATGCCTGGAGGCTCAATTTCCATACCATCAAAGAATGGCGCTTTTTTGATGTAGGTTGACGCATCATCCCAATCATAAAGTTTGCCATCAGGAATTTGAATTTTCTGCCAGCGATCATCGCCTTGATACACATTGCCATAGCTTGATGCGAACATTTCTTTGGTCACAGTTTCACGGACGAGTTCGTTTACTTCACTAACACTTGGCCAAATATTTTTTAGATAAATGTCATTACCATTTGGGTCTTGCGCAAGCGGTTCGTTATACACGTCGATATCTGTACGACCCGCAATTGCGTAAGCAACCACAAGGGGTGGTGAGGCTAAGAAGTTCATTTTCACATCTTGGTGAATACGGCCTTCAAAGTTACGGTTACCCGATAAAATAGAGCTGACAACCAGTTTATGCTTTTGAATTGCTTCACTGATCTCATCGGCCAGCGGGCCTGAGTTACCGATACAGGTTGTACAGCCATAACCCACAAGGTTAAAGCCTAAGGCATCTAAGTCATCCATCAAGTCGGCTTTCTTCAAGTAATCAGTCACCACTTGAGAGCCCGGAGCAAGTGAGGTTTTAACCCATGGCTTCACCTTTAAGCCTAATTGCTTGGCTTTTTTAGCCACTAAGCCTGCCGCTAAAATAACACTAGGGTTTGAAGTGTTTGTACAGCTAGTAATTGCAGCAATGACACACGCACCGTCTTTCAGCTCAAACTCTTCGCCTTTAAAGTTAACCTTAGCTGCGCCCATATATTGTGCTTCGTTTACTGGCTCATCAGGGTTGGTTGTTGGGCCTTCGTCTTCAATGCGCGCTTCTTGGGCATCGCTTTTATCACGGTGTTGCATGCGCTCATCTTGGAAGCCTTTTAGGTGCTCACCAATAATGCTACCTGCTTTATCAAGGGCTATTCTATCTTGCGGGCGTTTAGGGCCAGCAAGACTCGGCACCACATCATCAAGGGATAACTCGAGTGTATCTGTATAATGAGCTTCATCGCCAGGGTTACGCCACAAGCCTTGATGTTTTGCATAGTCCTCGATGAGTTTAAGTTGTTTGTCATCGCGGTTAGTTAAACGCAGGTAGTTAATGGTTTCATCATCAATTGGGAAAATACCGCAAGTTGCACCATACTCTGGTGCCATGTTTGCGATAGTTGCACGGTCTGCAAGTGGTAAATCAGCAAGACCATCACCATAAAACTCAACAAATTTACCCACAACGCCATGCTTACGCAGCATTTCTGTGACGGTTAACACAAGGTCAGTTGCCGTTGTGCCTTCTGGTAGGCGACCATTGAGCTTAAAGCCAACCACTTGTGGAATGAGTAAGCTGATTGGTTGACCAAGCATTGCGGCTTCGGCTTCAATACCACCCACACCCCAGCCAAGTACCCCAAGACCATTGATCATGGTGGTGTGCGAATCGGTTCCGACTAGGGTATCTGGGTAAGCGAGTGATTTCCCATTTTTACTATCGTTAAATACCACACGGGCTAAATATTCTAAATTAACTTGGTGTACGATGCCGGTAGCGGGAGGTACGACCTTCAAGTTATCGAAGGCGGTTTGCCCCCAGCGTAAAAATTCGTAACGCTCTTTGTTGCGCTCATATTCAAGTTTCGCATTTAAGTCGAAAGAACCATCTTCACCGTAACCATCAACTTGCACAGAGTGATCAATTACCAGCTCAGCAGGTGACAATGGGTTTATCTTCGCAGGATCGCCACCGAGTTTTTCCATGGCATCACGCATCGCGGCTAAATCAACAATGGCGGGAACACCTGTAAAGTCTTGCATGACAACGCGAGCAGGCGTAAATGCGACTTCTGCAGATGGTTTAGCTTGTGGATCCCAGTTTAATAAGGCATCGATATCTTGCTTTTTAATATTGACGCCATCTTCATTGCGCAACAGGTTTTCAAGTAAGATTTTTAATGAGAATGGCAGACGTTTTGCTTTGTCGCCTAAACCTTGTAAAGAGTGAATATGATATTGCTCACCATTAATCGTAAGCTGTTTTTGGGTATCAAAACTGTTATTCATTATTTGCCCCTGTGGTTTGAGCAAGCAATTTGGCTTGCTTTGTTGTTTCCTTTTCGAAATAGACACAGTGTTATTGCAAACTTAATACCAGCTGAGATATTCATCTAGCTGATGAAAAAATATGCTATCTAATATAGTTGCTGCCGATGTGATTTATTTCAAGGGGGAGGGACAGATAAAAGGGTAGTTACTTTAAACTACCCTCAGAAATAAGTGTTTTTAGTTGAGCCAATTTTGTTGTTTACCTTTATGGCTAATAAACAGTAATAGTAAGCCAATAACGATCACACACAGTGGCATTGCTAATGCGCTGGTACCAAACATGGCAAGGCTATCTATCACCACAAAATTATAATATTGCTGGACTAAGACAGCGATAAACGAGATTAAAAATAGCTCGCGCGCAAGCGCTTTTTTGGCGAGTAATAGAATGCTCGCGAAACTGGCTGCAAACACGGCTATCGCAAAGGCAGCCGTTGACCAGAGCGGGATGTCGCGGTATGCGGCTTGTTGTGCTTCAGGGAGTTGGCTAATCATTTCGGGTGTGATCAACAGCTGCATTACAAATGCAATGACACCTAAAAGATTCCACACAAGGGCTGCCCAAGCAAGTGGCTTGAGCCAAGCTGGAGGGTTCATAAATCACCTTTTATTGTTGTTATTATCACATTCAATTAAAGGTGATTTATGTTAACTAAGCAAGCTCTAGTTAACCAAAAGAGATAGGGCGACGGCCGGTTTTTTCGTCCACTTTTGACTTTTTAGTACGTTTACGCTTTGATTTTTTTGGCGCTTCTTCAGCGCTTTGTGGTTGTGCTTTTTGTACTGGTTCTGGTGGGCGAGGATTTGTTGTTGCATCTTCGCTTAATGTCAGTTGGAACAGCTCACCATCAAATGCAAGCACGTCACCACTGTATAATTTTTTCCGTTTTATTGTACAAATTTCATAGTTAACCCCAACATAACCTTCACCAATTAAGGCTTTTGCTTGGCCGCCTGTTTCGACTAGGTCGAGCACTTTTAGCAAGTTACATAGCTCTATTGGCTCTTCTTCTAGTTCAATTTCGATGAAATCTTCGTTCATGTTGGTCTCTCTTAATTCAATCGCAGCCATTATAAAGCCTAGCACTCAATTGAACCAAGATTAAATTTTTAAGCTCTTCAAGCGGTTAAAATTTACAGCAATAAATAATCTGAAATTTTTACAAACAGTAAAAAAACTGCAGTATTTACTGGGTACACTGCGCGCGTTTGGAATTGGTGTACAAATTGCTAAATGCATGTCCGTTTCATTTTTTTATTCGTTCAGGAGAAGTTGTAATGGGCGTAAGATCAGCGCTAAGAAAAGAGTTAATGGGTTTGCAAGATTCGTCTCTGCTTGCTGCAGATGATGTGCGAGCTTTGTTAACACAAACAATTAAGTCTCAGCCTGAAAAGTCAGAACAAGGTTTTGCGTTAATTTCGCGATTTAATGATAATCATAGCCAGCTGAGTTCAGGGGAAACAAATAAAGAAAAGCTGCTCCAGCATCAAACCCACCGTTTATTTAAAGATATTCTATATACCCGTCAAAGTGTTAATAGTTGGCTAAAAAAACATCTTAATTAATTGATTTATTGTTTTTCTCACTTTAGACTACACCTGTAATCCAAAGTGAGAAAAACAATGAAAAGGATAATTTCAGCAGCCATATTTTTAATTTTGGCAGGTTGTCAGCAACCAACAGTCTACGTATACACTGAAAACCTTGATGAACAACAGCTGCTCACATTAGAGCAAGCTTTAACGAAGCAAAGCTTACCTTATGAATACACAAAGCTACCTATTCCTAGAGACTTTGCTGATGCAACCTTAATGTTATCGAGCGATAAAATTCTCACTCATGAAACCGAGCAACTTGCAGAAATTATGCAGAGGCTGGGTTATCAAGCTGAAATTAAATACACCACAGACGCTAATCACTTTTACAATCAAGGCAATATAGGTTTTTACTTACGAGCAAAAAATGGCTTAACCGGTTTTACTATGCCGGCTCGAGTCATCACAACCGGTTGCGTTGAGGATAAGTTTAATGGCCTTGCAGTTACATTTAGTGATAAACAGGCCGAGTTTAATCTAGCAAGTGGTAGACGAGTCTCATTGGAGTGGGATTACTTATACGGCTATTTAGTCATTTATTATAAAAACTATTCGCAAAGCTACAGCCATTTAACGCCAGAAGTGAGTACCCCATTTGGTATGAAACCATCAGATACCTATCGTTACACGGCACGCGTTAATAGCCCAAGTTGGTTAAATTGCTCATTACAAATTGTGTATATGGACTAACTACGCGACTCAAGGTATGTGCTTAACTTAGTAATGCGTTCACTCATGCCTTCGATGATGCGATCTTTAATTTTCTCGCGGATCACATTCGGTAAGCGGGTAAGTGCTTCAGGGGTGATAGCTAACAAAATGGTATCAACTTTTGCGCGTGCACTGGTACTGTGCTCGCGGTTATTGATAAAAGCACCTTCTCCGATAAATTCACCGGGTTCAATGGTGCCAAGTTCGAGTAAGTGGCTTTGTTTGAACACCATCAGTGAGCCGCTTAGCACAATATAAAGTCGTTTATCAGTATCGTATTGCTTGAAAACAGCGCGGCCTTGTTTGACTAAATACAAATGACTAAATGACTCTAACAACACCTGCCGTTCACTGAGAGAAAACTCTCTAAAGAACGACAACCTGTTAATGATTTCCATTTGTTTAATTAGTGGAATGTGCTCGATTAACTTCATTGACTCACATGGGTATAGCGCGAAATTAGCTAATATTGCGCTCTTTTAGCTTGCGGGTCAATGTATTGCGGCCCCAACCAATTTTCACCGCAGCTTCTTGCTTGTGCCCAGCACAATTGGCTAATGCCGTTTTAATCAAGCGAGTTTCAAGTTGTGCTTGAATGGCTGGCCAAATATTTTCTTTGCCTTGTTTAAGTTCCAGATTAAGCCATTGTTGAAATGCATCCAGCCAATCACCTTCTTGCTCAATGGGTGTGACAGCGACGATTTCTGGCGGTAAATCTTGTTCACTTATAAGCTCACCCGGCGCCATAACTGTTAACCAGCGACAGGTGTTCTCTAGTTGGCGCACGTTACCAGGCCAGTTAAATAAGCGCAGTTGCTCAGTGGCTTTAGGGCTTAAAATCTTGCTTTCAACTTGCAGCTCTTTGGCGCTTTTATGTAAAAAGTGCTGTGCCAGACGTTCAATATCTTCAGTACGCTCACGTAGTGCTGGTAAGCGTAAACGCACCACGTTTAGGCGATGAAATAAGTCGTCACGAAACTTGCCTTGTTTAACCAAGTCTTCGAGGTTTTGGTGCGTTGCCGCAATAATACGTACATCAACTTTAATACTTTGATGGCCGCCCACGCGGTAAAACTCACCATCGGCTAACACGCGTAACAAACGCGTTTGAACGTCGAGTGGCATATCCCCAATTTCATCTAAAAATAAAGTGCCACCATTCGCTTGTTCAAAGCGGCCTTTACGAATGCTGTCGGCTCCGGTGAATGCCCCTTTTTCGTGACCGAATAATTCTGACTCGACCAATTCTTTAGGAATGGCAGCCATATTCAGAGCAATAAACTGGTTTTCTTTACGAGGGCTGTGGTTATGCAGGGCACTAGCAACAAGCTCTTTACCTGTTCCCGACTCACCGTTAATCAGCACGCTCATGCTTGATGCTGATAATTTACCAATCGCGCGAAATACCTCTTGCATTGCAGGTGCTTCACCTATGATATGCGCATTGGTTTGTGGTGCTTGTTTGCGTTTAGTTTTCTTCGTTGAGTTAGCACGACAGGCGCTTTCTACCAGCGCAACAGCTTCGTCTAAATCGAACGGCTTAGCGAGGTACTCAAATGCCCCTTTTTGGAAGGCATTTACCGCAGAATCTAAGTCTGAGTGAGCGGTCATGATTATCACTGGTAAGCCAGGATTTTGCTCGGCAATGGTTTCAAGTAACGCCATGCCATCCATGCCAGGCATGCGCACATCGGATACCAGTACCGTTGGCTGGCTAAACTTTAATGCATTCAGCACGTCTTGTGCATTTGCATAGCTTTCAGTTTCAAATCCTGCACGTGCCAACGCTTTTTCTAATACAAAGCGGATAGAGGCATCATCATCAACTAACCAGACTGTTTTCATGACTACTCCAAAAAACCATTAATCCGTAAAAGGCAAATAGATATTAAATTCTGTATGGCCTGGCCAACTGTCACAATCAATGTGGCCATCATGTTGGTCAACCAAGGTTTGCGCTATGGATAAACCAAGCCCTGATCCATTTTCTTTATTGGTGATCATTGGGTAGAACAAGGTTTCACGTAAACTTTTGTCTATTCCCGGGCCGTTATCCGAAATTTGGATCAGCAAGGTTTTCTTCGGTGCCTTACCTGGTCGCCTGTGTTGATGGTTGATGCGGGTTTTTATTCTTATCTCGCCACCATCAACGAGTGCCTGTTGTGCATTACGAATAATGTTCAGTACCACTTGCTGGATTTTACCTTGGTCTATGTACACGCTCGGTATACTTGGATCGTAGTCTTTCACTAAAGTGATATTGGCATTGTTATCTAACATGCTCAGTTTAATCACTGACTCTAAGGCTTGGTGAATGTTGCCATAAGATTTATGTGGCAATTGATTCGGACCAAGCAAGCGGTCAACAAGCTCACGTAAACGGTCTGCTTGTTCAATGATTAATTCGGCACATTGATCTCGTTCTTGCTGATCAACCTCATACTGCAATAATTGCGCCGCTCCGCGAATTCCACCTAAAGGATTTTTAATTTCATGTGCTAAACCACGAATTAAATTACGTGCAGCTTGATATTGGTGCATTTGATTAGAGGCTTGATCGTGGCGAATTTCATCGTCCATTTGACGACATTCGAACAGAATATAATTGTCATCGTTGTTACTAATTCTGCGCGTACTAATGGTTAATTTCGCGTGGCGAGAATCAACGAACACCACGTCAGCCCTGTGCTGGTGGCAATCGACACCATCGAATAACGAATATTGGGCAATGCGTTTTAAGTCTATTGAGTGGTAATTAAATAGGTTATCGAACGGTTGGTTGATAATGCGTTTTGGACCTAAACCTAAAAGCTCACTGGCGCTATCGTTTGCATAAACCAGCTTAAAATCTCGGTCGAGTAAAATGACGGCAGTACTTAAATTTTTCCAAATACTGTCGAGTAATTCAGAATTAAAGTGTGTTTCACTGAGCATGATTGCACCATTTTAGTGCGTTGCGATTAAGTGCAGCTTAGCATACTCTTTTTACATTAAGAGACGTTATATCGAAAATTTTAGTTTCCGCCATAAATCGATGTTCTATGCATAAAAAAGGTGCTGACTGGGCTAACCGAAACGAGTTTATTATTCGCATCATAAAGTTTGGCTTGTAATGTGTGTTCACCTCGCTCGACCTCTCTTAGTGCAAAGGTCGTGCTATTACTTGGTGCACCATGGGCTGAGCCATCAAATAAAAGTTGTACTTTAAAGCCATTTTCGAAGCGAGGGCTAATGCGTGCAGTAACGTACACAGAGCCGGTATTTTCTCTTACGGTTGCTTCATTTGCTGGTGATGAAATACTAACGTTAAATTTGACTGGCATTGCGCTTGGGGCGCTATCAAGTATGCTGGTGTCGGTAGCTGGCATGGTCAGGTTTTGGGTGTTCATCTTTACTTCTGTCGCACCAGGTCGTGGTGTATCAGAAAATACTAAAACGCCGTTCTTATCTTTCCAAGAATAGACTTTTTGCGCTGCGCCATAGCTAAAAAAGCTTAGAAAAATCAGCGATAGTACCAATAAAGTTGTGCTTTTCACCCTGCAACCCTGCATTTTTTAATCTAACTAAAACTGTAGAGTAGAACCCGCTCAATTACCATTAAAAAAGCCCGCGGAGCGGGCTTGAGAACACACATTTATTATCTTTAGATAATTCTGCTACAGCGTATTACACGCTGTAGTACATTTCGAACTCAACTGGGTGAGTTGTCATGTTAAGTTTTTCAACTTCTTTGCCTTTTAGCGCGATGTAAGCATCGATTAGGTCATCAGTGAACACGCCGCCAGCTTTTAAGAACTCACGGTCAGCGTCAAGTGATGCTAGTGCTTCAGATAAAGAAGATGCAACTTGTGGGATCTCAGCTGCTTCTTCAGCAGGTAGATCGTATAAGTCTTTGTCCATTGCATCGCCAGGGTGGATCTTGTTTTTGATACCGTCAAGGCCAGCCATAAGCATTGCAGAGAACGCTAAGTATGGGTTAGCTGTTGGATCAGGGAAACGTACTTCGATACGACGTGCTTTAGCAGACGGTACCACTGGAATACGGATTGAAGCAGAACGGTTACGTGCAGAGTATGCAAGCATTACTGGTGCTTCGAAGCCAGGTACTAGGCGTTTGTATGAGTTAGTTGACGCGTTAGCGAATGCGTTGATTGCTTTAGCGTGCTTGATGATACCACCAATGTAGTAAAGTGCTTCTTCAGAAAGACCAGCGTACTTGTCACCAGCGAAGATGTTCACGCCATCTTTACCTAGTGATTGGTGACAGTGCATACCAGAACCGTTATCACCAACGATTGGCTTAGGCATGAAAGTCGCTGTTTTACCATATAAGTGAGCCATGTTATGGATAACATATTTCATCTCTTGGATTTCGTCAGCTTTTAATACCATTGTATTGAAGCGAGTTGCGATCTCATTTTGACCCGCAGTTGCTACTTCGTGGTGGTGAGCTTCTACAACTTGACCAAGTTCTTCAAGAACTAAACAAGTCGCTGAACGCCAATCTTGTGATGAATCAACAGGTGAACACGGGAAGTAACCGCCTTTAACACCTGGACGGTGACCTTTGTTGCCACCTTCGTAGTCTTTATCAGAGTTCCATGAAGCTTCGATGTCATCGATTTTGTACATTGAACCAGACATGTCTGATTTGTATTTAACGTCGTCAAATAGGAAGAACTCTGGCTCTGGACCAAATAAAACAGTGTCAGCAATACCAGTAGAACGCATGTACTCTTCAGCGCGTTTTGCAACAGAACGTGGGTCACGCTCGTAACCTTGAAGTGTTGAAGGTTCAACTACGTCACAACGGATGATTAGTGTTGCTTCTTCAGAAAATGGGTCCATTTTCGCAGACTCAGGAACAGGCATTAATACCATGTCTGATTCGTTGATACCTTTCCAACCAGCAATTGAAGAGCCGTCGAACATTTTTCCGTCTTCAAAAAAGTCTTCATTAACTTGATGATGAGGAATAGAAACATGCTGTTCTTTACCTTTAGTATCAGTAAAGCGTAAATCAATGAACTTAACGTCATTTTCTTTGATAAAATCTAAAACCGATTGTGACATGTGTCCTCCAATTGTTGGGTTTTATTTTTGCTGCATTATTGCTTTTGACTTATATAAGCTGGTTTCGTGCCATGTTTTTAACGCATTGTTTAGCCTTGTAAAAAGTAAACGCCTTCTGGTTTTGTTAACTTTTTTTGCACTAATTTGGTGCGTAAAAAGATCATTCTGGTGCGTAAAAAGTGCGACTGCGATTTGCACAATAATTGCGCATGCCAATTTGTCTGTTGTAAACACGATTTAGTGCCAAAATATGGTTCAAAAACTAAAATTTCGCCAGTTTTGAGTTCAGATTCACTTTAATTTTCATAAATTTGTCATTTATAAAACAGATACTTATAAAAAGCCTGAAGAAAGTTTATAAATTTATATTGGATAAACTTTCATCCATGCCATTATTAAGGGATAATATGCGCCCTTTTAAATCCTATGCTGGGACATCTGGTGAAAATGCAGGTGAGTGCGTAGATCTTGCAGGATCAATGAGATTCAATTTCTCTGAGAAAAAATATGAGCATCGAAAAGTTAAGAAATATAGCGATTATCGCCCACGTTGACCACGGTAAAACAACTCTGGTTGATAAACTGCTTGAGCAATCAGGCACATTAGAAACGCGCGGCGGTAACGAAGAGCGCGTAATGGACTCAAACGACATTGAGAAAGAGCGTGGTATTACCATTTTAGCTAAGAACACTGCTATCTCTTGGAACGACTACCATATCAATATCGTAGACACCCCAGGACACGCCGACTTCGGTGGTGAAGTAGAACGCGTACTTTCGATGGCTGACTCAGTATTACTACTTGTTGATGCTCAAGAAGGTCCAATGCCGCAAACGCGTTTCGTAACGCAAAAAGCATTCGCACAAGGTTTAACGCCGATTGTTGTAATCAACAAAATCGACAAACCAGGTGCACGTCCTGACTGGGTTATGGACCAAGTTTTCGACTTATTCGATAACCTAGGTGCAACTGACGAACAGTTAGACTTTAAAGTAATCTATGCATCAGCTATCAACGGCTGGGCAACAATGGATTTAGACGAGCCATCAGATAACATGGAACCAATGTTCCAGATGATCGTTGACGAAGTATCTCCACCGGATGCAGATCCTGAAGGTGCTTTCCAAATGCAAATTTCTCAGCTTGACTACAACTCATACATCGGTGTTATCGGTGTAGGTCGTATCAAGCGTGGTACTGTTCGTCCTAACCAACAGGTTACTGTTGTAAGCGCAGACGGTACTAAGCGTAACGGTAAAGTTGGCCAAGTAATGAGTTACTTAGGTCTTGAGCGTCATGAAGCAGAATCTGCTGGCGCGGGTGACATCATTGCAATCACAGGTCTTGGTGAGCTGAAAATCTCAGACACTATCTGTGATGTAAATACCGTTGAAGCATTACCACCGCTAAGCGTTGATGAGCCTACAGTAACAATGACGTTCTCTGTAAACACATCACCATTTGCTGGTAAAGAAGGTAAATTCGTAACTTCACGTAACATCCTTGAGCGTTTACAAGCTGAGCTTGTTCACAACGTTGCATTACGTGTTGAAGAAACTGACAACCCAGATAGCTTCCGTGTTTCTGGTCGTGGTGAGTTACACTTAGGTATCTTAATCGAGAACATGCGTCGTGAAGGTTACGAGCTTGCTGTATCTCGTCCACAAGTAATCCTTCGTGAAGTTGATGGTCAAAAAGAAGAGCCATACGAAACACTTACAATCGACTGTCAAGAAGAGCACCAAGGTTCTATCATGGAACAAATTGGTCTTCGTAAGGGTGAGCTAACTGACATGTCTCCAGATGGTAAAGGCCGTATTCGTATGGACTTTATGATCCCAAGCCGTGGCTTAATTGGTTTCCAAACTGAATTCATGACATTAACGTCAGGTTCTGGTCTTCTTTACCATACGTTCGATCACTACGGTCCGTACAAAGGCGGTACTATCGGTGCTCGTAAGAACGGTGTAATGATTGCTAACGCAACAGGTAAAGCACTGACTAACGCATTATTCAACCTTCAAGATCGTGGTAAGTTATTCATCGGTCACGGTGTTGAAGTTTACGAAGGTATGGTTATCGGTATCCACAGCCGTGATAACGACCTAACAGTAAACGCGCTTAAAGGTAAGCAGTTAACAAACGTACGTGCGTCTGGTACAGACGAAGCGCAAACGTTAACGCCACCACTAAACTACACGCTTGAGCAAGCGATTGAGTTCATCGATGATGACGAGTTAGTAGAAGTAACACCTGAGAGCATTCGTATTCGTAAACGTCACTTAACTGAAAGTGAGCGTAAACGTGCGAGCCGTGCAGCTAAAGACTAATAACGTCTTTCGCTTCGAAAAATGAGAACCGCCGTATTGAAAAATACGGCGGTTTTTGTTTAATGATCAGCCGTAAGCCGTAAGCCGTAAGCCGTAAGCCGTCAGATCGAATGGAAGATTAAATGTTTTTTGGGTATGAGTTCTATTACTGGCTCGGATGGTTTGTTATAACGGTTCTTGCAGCAAAGAAATATGGCTATCTAGGCTTGTTCATTGCACATTTAATCATTTTTGTGAGTGTATTTGTTAGTGACTTACATTATGTGTCGCAAATAATGTCCCAACCTGAATGGGATGGTAATCCTGATCTTGATATTACTTTTCTGCTCGGCGTAATTTTTCGTACAGCAGTGATTAATGGTTTATTGCTACCTGTAGGGGTCTTGGGGAAGTATTTTCATAACAAAGTCAATGCGGCCGAGGTTTAACCTAGTGTTTTCTTCTAGGGGTATATTGCCCAATATTGGTATCAGAGTTGTCACTTAGCTTATTTTATTTGTATTGCAAAATTTTTTAGATAACTTGCTTTGAAGCGAAAAGTTAAGAGCTAGCTCTTATGCTAACTCACTTCTAACATGCTTCAAGTAGGCCTGTAGGCTTTCTTGCCATAGCACTAAGGCTTCGGTTAATGATTCTTTCAAAGGTTTGTTGTCGAGTAGCTTACGCTCAATTTTCTTGAGCTCTAGACCATAACGGTTAAAGCCTAGTTGTAAAGCAGTGCTAGCTTGGCGGTGCAAAAGTTTAATACACTGATCTTTATCGTCTTCAACGAGTTGTTGACAGCGAATGAGTTTGTTCCTTGCAGAGAGTACAAATTCATTGTAAATCGATGAGACTTCATCTTCACTGAATGAGCTGACAAGTGTGGCAGCGGCTGTTTCATCATAGAGTGTATCGCGCAGCTCAACGGCAATACTCGCAGCCTGATTGCTTTGTGAGTCACTGAGTGCTTGGCGCAGTTTTTGTTGCTTTATTGGTTTGCCAACAATGTCTTTAATACCAAGTGCTAAGTACTCTTTTATTTCATCAGGACTAAGACTCGCGGTAAACGCTAACACCGGGGTTCGTTGGTTTAAATGGTCGATGGTTTTGAGCTTTTTCAACACTTCTTGACCAGTAAGGTCTGGTAAGTTCATATCCAATAGCACCACATCAAAGTGATGCTTCTGCATCAGTTCAATGGCGCTAGTTCCGTCTTTTGCAAGCTTGATTTTGTGCTCGTCATCGGCCATAAATTCAATGGCAATTTTCTGATTTAAATCGAGATCTTCAACTAATAACACGTCCAGGCCAGTAACATAATCTTTTGATTGGTGGCGCTGCTCAACGAGGCTGAGCTCACCAATCGCAAGAGAGATATCAAAACTGAAAGTACTGCCTTTGTTTAGCTCACTTTCAATATTGAGTTTGCTGCCTAATTTATCTAATAAACGGCTAGTAATCGCTAAGCCAAGGCCTGTTCCGCCTTTTTCTTTACCTGCACTACTTTGTACATAAGGTTCTGTAAGGTAGGCAATTTCTTCATCTTCAATACCTGGGCCTGAGTCGATTACACTAACACGAACAAGGTGATCTAATTGCCCTTCGTTGAGCAGTTTCACATGAATTTTTACTGCGCCATGGTCAGTAAATTTAATCGCATTACCCACTAAGTTAATAATAACTTGTCTGAGCTTTTGTTGGTCGCAGTAATAACATGCTTGATCGGGCAAGTTGTATATAAGTTCAAACTTTAAGTGTTTTTGCTCTGCTAAAGGACTAAGCAAAAGGCAGAGGTTATTGAGCCAGGTTTTAAACTCGACGTCTTCTTCGTAGAGCGCTTCATCACGCTGATCTAGGCTGGCGTAGTCGAGTACTTTATCGACCAGCAAGTTGAGTGACTCAGCTGAATTAATTATTGCTTCGCAATAAGGCTTATCTCGTGGATCACTCGACTGGTTCATGATTAGCTGCGCACTACCTAAAATGCCATTTAACGGTGTGCGTATTTCATGGCTGATAGTTGATAAGAATAAGCCACGAATTTCTAAGTCTTTGTGTGCTTTTTCAGCTAACTGATTAAGGTTTTGCTCGCGGCGTTCATTACATAATAGTGCCATACCGGTTGCATAAAACATCGGCGCAATAACACCATTTATAAATAAAGTGATACTAAACCAATTTGCAGAGAGTAGATTAGCTGTTGTGACATCTCCCATCATTAAGGTTCTGCCTGTAAATATCGCCAGAATAATGCTGAGAATTAAGATGTAGACAATACTGCCATTGGGGTAACTTTTACGGCCATTTCGAATGAATAATGCCATTAAAAACAACGCTTCAATTATATGCTGGAGATCTGAAACCAAAATTCGACTACGTAACTCGGCGCTATCAGTGGCAAGGTAAACCATGGTCATCGCGAGCACCACCGTGATCGCAACAAAGGTTTTAAAACCGACGCATTTGGCATTTAAAAATTGGCATATCGCGAGTACATGAATAATGGATGCACTAAAGAGTAGGGTGTTTGCGATAGCAACACTAGCAATATTATTGATATGGCCATGCAGTGCAAAACTCATTACCGATGCAAACATCACTAAAGGGTAGAAAATATAGAGTAAGGTGCCCGGAGTATTATTATTGGTTCGCCATGTAAGGTAATTAAGAAGGGTCATCACTGCCATCATGGCAGCACTGGCATAATATAAAGTGGCTGAGTCGAGCATTGTATTTCCGGTGTTTTGCAATCAGTTTGAGAATAAAGTCAATTACTGCGTTTAGCAACCAGAAACAAAAACAGACGCGGTTGCGTCTGTTTTAACTAGTAGGATGTTTTGCTTGGTTTAGCGAATTTCGTCAGGAATATTTTGCTGTGCCCAAGACAATAGCTCGATACGGTTACGACATTTAGTTTTTCTAAATGCACTGTATAAGTGAGTTTTAACTGTATGCGGGCTGATGCTTAAATCTTCAGCAATTTCTTTATTTTTCGAACCTTTACTCATTAATGAGATAATTGCTTTTTCACGTTTAGTAAGTTTAACCGGTTCGATGTCACCATCTGTCAATTTGTGGAGTGCGTCTTTATTGAACTGCAACATACGATTTAATGCATTACACATAATGTCGCGGCGATACCATAGTTGATCTTCAAGTAATAAACGAATGCCTTTCATTAACACATCAGCATTGTCTGTTGTGTAGAACACACCACGAATACCACTTAAAAGAGCACGGTTTGCAAGTTCAGGGTTTTCATCTAAGTTAAACAATACGATATCGCATTTCATTCGTAGATTAACTAGTTGTTCTTTTAACTTGCCCCACGGATCTGTGCTTGACGTTTCAATAAATAACAAGCGTGTTCCTTCTGGTACTTCAGAAATATCAGTACCAGATGTCACTGCTAGTCCTTGTGTTTTTAACAATGGCTCTAATACGTTAATGCCAATAGTATTAATTGGCTCTGGATCTAATAATAAAAAGGCTGAACTACTCATATATATACACTCTTGAATAAAGTTGACAGTTAAATCCTATCACGCAATCCACCCCTTTCGTATTAGAAATTTCTGAGAGTTGTGCAGGAAAAGTACAGTTTGTGTCTGTTTTGTGTCAAAAATTACAGTTAGTTAACTAATCGCAATATGTTAACTAACTGATATATATTCATTATAGTCAAAAATAATATGTTTGTGCTACTTTTTACAGTTGTTTACATATCAAAGTATTAGATTGCGTGTTTTTTCTTGTCTTGATAAGGAGGCCAGCCCATTTCTTTACCCGCCAGCATATGTAGGTGTATATGGTACACGGTTTGCCCGCCGTGGTCATTACAGTTCATTACGACGCGAAAACCATCTTCACTGAAGCCAAATTGTTTAGCGAGTTTTGCTGCCACTACATATAAGTGACCGACTAAAGCGGCATTTTCTTCTGTTACATCGTTTATCGTTGCTATTTGAGTTTTTGGGATGATCAGCACATGAAAAGGGGCTTGTGGGTTAATATCTTTAAAAGCAAGAGATAAGTCGTCTTCATAAACAATGTCTGCAGGGATCTCTCGGTTAATAATCTTTGTAAAAATAGTCTCTTGGCTCATACTTAGCTCTCTTATAAATGTGGTTAAATGACCGCCCACTAATGACAAACTTTATTTGCAGTGTCAAACTGAAACTGCCGCAAGTTGAACAACCAAGGAGTGAACATGCGTAAGTTAGTATTACTGAGTAGTGCGTTAATGCTATTTAATAGTTTTAGCAGTGTAGCTGAGACTATTCACTTTCCAGAAGAGTTTGTGCCTTTACAAGTCGGGGATCGCCTTATTGAGCAGTCTTTTTTCAGTCGTGTTGATGATGTTGAGCTTGCCCCGGGTACGTACCAAGTAAAAATGAAATACACCGATCTTTTCGAGCAAGGCTATGATGATCATCAAGTCGTAGAGTCTGAGCCTTTTTGGGTTGAGGTCACGTTGGAAAGTGGCAAAGACTATGACCTAGTGTTTAATCGTGCCAGTAATGCTGTTGCGGCAGAAGTGTTTGCTGAATCACCGCAAGTGAGCTTAAAAGCTAAGGGCAGTGAACTTGCTATGCCTCTATCGATAGTTAGCTATCGTGCAGCTAGCGCGCCTGTACAAGCTGTGGCCAGTGCCCCAGTTGCTGCTACAAGTACAAGTAACAAGCCTGCGACTGCAGTACCTGTCACATTGCCTGCAAAAGTACCCGGCGGACAAACTGGTTTGAAAAATACGCCAAGTGCAGCTGCAATGCTTGAGTTTTGGTGGCAGCAGGCAAGCCCAGAAGAGCGTCGGGCCTTCTTACAAAAAGTAAGTAACTAATTTTAAATATTAAAAAAGGCGCTGATTGCAGCGCCTTTTTAGTGTTTGATAACTTATTTTGCGAATAAGTCGTCAACGGTACCTTGTGCAAGTGGGTGGTAACCCGGACGTGCTTTTAAGTACACATCATGTGCCCAATCTTTTTTACCGTTTTTAATAAGTGCTTTATATAGTGGCACAATTAATTTACGGCGACCGATGCTTGATAGGTGTTTATCAAGCGCAGGGTAAATTGGTTGATAACCATTTCCTACCGCTAGCATGAACCATGCGAAAGCACGCTCAGCATTAGTTGACTGCGTTAGGTTGAATTGGTTATCAAGCTCAGTCATTTTTTCAATGCTTAAATCGCGAGGTAGATTATTTAAGAAATGTAGCCACTCATGAACTGACCAATCAGATGTTGGTAATTGAGCTGCACTAATCTCACCGTTTAACCATGTTTTGGTGACTGCATCAACTTTATCGAAAGCATCAGACGTTGGATTTGGTGCATCGCTTGGTAAACCAGGCTCAAAGATCCACTCATTAACTTTATCCATGCTGACTACGCCTGGATATTTGTCGATCAGATTTGCTTTTAAGTAAGTAACAAATTGAGCTGTTGTTAGAGACTTGAACGAGAACTGATCAAAGTAACCTTTTACGAATGGGTCGAACTTGTCACGGCCAAATTTGTTTTCTAAATAAATTAAGAAAAGTTGACCTTTAGTGTAAGGCACTGAACTAAATGCATCATCAGGATCGCGGCCATTAAGTTTTAAGTTAAGACGCGTATCTGCTGCTGGCAGAGTTTTAAGTAATGCACGTAAACCTGCTGCATCAAGCGCTTGTTCCATCACTGCACGGTCACGGCCAAACACTTCTTCCATAATGCGGTTTTCAACGTAAGACGTGAAACCTTCATTTAGCCATAAATCTTCCCACGTCGCATTAGTCACTAAGTTACCAGACCAAGAGTGAGCAAGCTCGTGAGCAATTAGGTTTACTAAGCTTTTATCGCCAGCAACAACTGTTGGTGTGATGAATGATAAACGTGGGTTTTCCATGCCACCAAATGGGAAGCTTGGCGGTAGCATTAATAAGTCATAACGACCCCATGCGTATTCGCCGTACATCGCGTTCGTTTTATCGATCATCGCTTGCGTGTCGTTAAACTCAGCAACTGATGCATCTAAAATGGTTGGCTCTGCAAAGATACCTGTTTGCTTAGACATGGCTTTATATTCTAAGTTACCAGCACCAATTGCGATTAAGTATGGCGAAATTGGTTGTGGCATATCGAATAAGTAGTCGCCATCTTTATAAAGTGCATCTTTATTGTCAGCACTCATTACTGCACGAATGTCTTTAGGCGTGTGAATACGTGCTGAGTAAGTTACGCGCATTGCTGGCGTATCTTGTACTGGGATCCAACTACGAGCATGAATTGCTTGTGATTGGCTGTACATAAATGGGTGTGACTTACTGGCTGTTTGCTCTGGTGTTAACCACTGCAAACCTGAAGCTTCTGGGCGGCTGTTGTAGTAAATACGTGCTTTAACCGCTTGGCTTTTAAATTTAATTGTTAATTTTGAGCCCTTCACGTCATCACGTGCAGCAAGGGTGAAGTCAGCTTTGTGCCAGCTGCCTTTTTTATCTTGATACATTACTTTGTCGATATCTAAATCGCGCGTATCAAGAACAAGTGTTTTGCTGGTCGCATTGTGCCAATCTAGCGTGTGCTCAACAAAACCCTCTAGTTGTTTGTCATCAAAATCAACATCTAAATCTAGTAGTAGGTGAGTGGTTGTTACGTCATCTAAGTTTGCGTAAGTGTGTTGGCTGATTGCATCTGCAGTTGCTTGAGAGCAAGCACCGGCCATCGCAAGACTTAAAAGTAATGGTTTAAACTTCATAATAACCCTGGAACGGAAATGAAAAAGAGCCCGTTTTATAACATGATTAGTGCAGTGGGTTGAGTGATTTTTACAATCTAATGCGTATTTTGCGACGATAGGTTACACTAATGCGATTAGTTACCGGTAACCTTTGAGGCGTTTTGTGGCTCAGTCCCTGCAATCTTTTCATACCTTTTCTTTGCCAAGCCAATGCCAGCATTTTTATCAAATTGATGAAGTGAATCAGCTTTTAAGCACAGACTTTTCGTCTCCCTTTTGTATTTTAGGCGAAGGCAGCAATACGGTGTTTTTATCTGACTATCAAGGGTCTGTCATCCATATGAACACGAAGGGCATAGATATAGAGCAGCAAAGTGATGGCTTTTTATTGCACATTGCAGCCGGAGAAAACTGGCACCAATTAGTTGCTATGACTATTGCTAATGACATGCCTGGGCTTGAAAACCTTGCTTTAATACCTGGAACTGTTGGTGCTGCACCAGTGCAAAATATAGGAGCTTACGGTGTAGAGCTTGAAAAGTTTGTGAGCTATGTCGACTACTTTGATATTGCCACCAAAGCGATAAAGCGCCTAACTAAAGACGAATGCCAATTTGGCTATCGAGACTCTATCTTTAAACATGCATTGAAAAATAAAGCGGTGATCACCCAAGTTGGGCTGCTGTTACCTAAAAAATGGCAGCCAGTACTGAGTTACGGACCATTGCAACAGCTTTCAGATCCCTCTCCACTGCAAGTGTTTGAGCAAATCATTACAACCAGAAACAGTAAACTACCAAACCCCAGTGAACTTGCGAATGCGGGCAGTTTTTTCAAAAACCCAGTGATTAGTAATGAGCAACTAGCGTTACTTTTAAAGCAGTACCCTGAGCTACCTCACTACTATGTGGATGCTGAACATCATAAAGTTGCGGCGGGGTGGTTGATTGAGCAAGCTGGGTTAAAAGGCTTTAAGGTCGCCGGTATTGAGGTTCATCAGCAGCAAGCGTTAGTGCTTGTAAACCATGGTAACAGTACAGGTGATGATTTAATTGCCATGGTAAACCATGTTCAACAGCAAGTTTGGCAAAAATACCAGATTGCTTTACAGCACGAAGTGCGACTGATCAATGCCGATCATGAGTGTCACATTGAATTGGGAGCTTCATCATGAAAGCGCCAGACGGAAATAAACTCGCTATTTTACAAGCACTCAATACCGGTGGTTTTATTTCTGGTCAGCAATTGGGTGAGCAATTAGGTATTAGCCGTGCAGCAGTGGGTAAGCATATTCATTCATTGCAGGAAATGGGGCTCGATATTTTCAAAGTCACGGGTAAAGGGTATTGCCTTAATAATAGTGCGGGCTTACTGAACAAAGATAAAATCGGTCAACATTATAGTGAGTTAGGTGGTTGCACCGCGAATGTTGAAGTGCAGCCTATTATTGACTCAACCAATAGTGAGTTAATGCGTCGCTTACAAACTGATGCTCCTCTTTATTCTGGTAGCGTGTTAGTTGCAGAAATGCAGCAGGCAGGAAGGGGGCGTCGCGGTCGAGTGTGGCAATCACCCTTTGGTGCAAACTTATACTTCAGTTATTTTTGGCGCTTGGATGATGGTCTACAAGCTGCCATGGGGGTCTCTATTGCTGTTGGGCTTGCCGTTTACGACACGCTGAAAGCGTTATATCAGTTGGATATAGAGCTTAAGTGGCCCAACGATATCTATTTAAACCGCGAAAAATTAGCCGGTGTATTAGTTGAGCTTGATGGTCAGCCACAGGGGCCTTGTCAGCTTGTTATTGGCATAGGTATTAATTTACATATGCCAGAAAGTGCCAGCCAGCACATAGACCAAGCTTGGACCGACTTAAGTCAGCACGTGCAAGGGTTAGACAAAAATAAGCTGGTGGCCTATTTATGCTTTTATTTGGAAAAACGCTTAGCGCAGTATCAACAATCCGGCTTAAACGATATGTATCTACAGTGGAATCAGTTAAACGCATTTGCTGGTGAGTGTGTTGAACTTAATACTGGACATCGTAGCTGGCGCGGTATTTGTGAAGGTATTGATAACCAAGGTGGCGTGCGTATTCGTCAAGATGGCGAAGTAAAAAGTTACTATGGCGGTGAAATCTCATTACGTAAGGCAGAGCTATGAAATTGTTAGTTGATGTGGGTAATACCGCCATTAAAGCGGTTTTGTTTGATGGCAAGGGTTATCAAACATGTGAACTCAGCAGCTTGCCTTGGCTACAAATAAAAGAGCTAGTTTATGCCTGTGTAGGCAGCACCGAGCTGCTTACACCATTATTAGCTCAGGCGCAGCAACACGCCGTTCCTTATTTCGAAGCACAGGTGAGTGCAAAGCTAAGCACGTTAAGCTGTGCCTATCAGCAGTATCAAAATTTAGGAATTGATCGTTGGCTGGCTGTCATTGCCGCGTATGTCGAATTCCCTGAGCAAAATTGCATTATTATCGATGCCGGCACTGCAACAACAATTGATGTACTCAATAGTGAAGGTGCACATCTAGGTGGTTGGATTTTACCAGGCCTTGATTTGATGACATCTTCACTTACCCAGAATACCCAACGCGTGTTTGATGATGGACAAACCCCATTTGCGACTGATTTAGGCCGTAATACGCCAAATGGCCTCAAGAATGGTGCGATGGTTGCGACTATTGGCGCAATCGAGCAGGCAAAACAGCATCTTAATCAACAAGATTGTCATTTATTATTTGCTGGTGGTTACGGCAAATTACTTGCTGAAGCATTTTTGGACGCCCAGTTTGACAGCTTGCTCGTGTTTAAAGGACTGAATTATTGGCACGAATTAACTATAAAGCAGTAAAAAAACACGAATTTGCCTGAATAGTGAGCGTTTAACACATAAATTCACATTTTTTTTAATTTTATGGTTGCATCACAATAAACCTTACCTTAGAATCTCGCCCCGTACTAAAGCAGTGCCGACTTAGCTCAGTTGGTAGAGCAACTGACTTGTAATCAGTAGGTCATCCGTTCAACTCGGATAGTCGGCACCACTTTCCTTTTACCGGAAGTGACTTAGTAAAGAATTTTCGTGGAGGGGTTCCCGAGCGGCCAAAGGGATCAGACTGTAAATCTGACGGCTCAGCCTTCGCTGGTTCGAATCCAGCTCCCTCCACCACTTTATTCTTGACGGTTAGAGGTAGTTTAAGAACAGGTTCCTATGCGGGCATCGTATAATGGCTATTACCTCAGCCTTCCAAGCTGATGATGCGGGTTCGATTCCCGCTGCCCGCTCCAGATTTCTGGTGTTGCTGATATAGCTCAGTTGGTAGAGCGCACCCTTGGTAAGGGTGAGGTCGGCAGTTCAAATCTGCCTATCAGCACCAGTCTTGAGAACTCATCTTAATTTCTTCCTTTATCTGTCAGAAAAAACTATTTGAAATTTGAAAAAATTAAATTAATCTACCCTCGGTGGATTATTTTCATATGTAATCTAGATACACAAAACTGATAGGTTCCGTCATGGCAAAAGAAAAGTTTGAA